>JASJDS010000063.1 GCA_030065055.1 Calothrix sp. MO_192.B10 | reverse complement strand
CTCCGAAGGAGTTAGCGCCAGTGAAATGGCTGAACGCTTATTCAGGAATACACAAGGTTAAAACCTTGCCCGTCCGCTTCATCCCCTGGTTACAAACACAGGGGTTCTCGCGTCCCGTCTTGCCTTGATAGATGGGAGTTACTGTCGCTCAATTACTGAGTTCAATCAAGAATTTGATGTTGTCATAGTTGATGGCAGAGATAGGGTAAATTGTGTCAAACAAGCCATTGGCAAGTTGTCAAAAACAGGTGTCATTATTCTTGATGATTCTGACAGGCAAAGATATTCGGAAGCGATCGATCATGCAAAGGAAAAGGGATTTCGTACTTTAAGTTTAGAAGGATTAAAACCAAGTACTGGTAAACTTAGTAAAGCCACTATTTTGTATCGTCAAGATAATTGTATCAATATCTAATTCCATCGGAAGTTCCTGCATCGGACAGTTATTTTTGCTACTGTACATACTCCTATCCCGCCCAAAGATTACTGATTAAAAAACCGCAGAGGAAGCAGCGAAAAGTGCGGTCTTGGGGGTTTCCCGCAAGAGCAACTTTTCAAGAGAGAGAACACAGAGGGAAGAGAGGCGGAGAAGATAGGTAATCTTATGCCGAGAAGGGAGTAATTCATTCACATAAGCAAAGATTATATTTTTATCTACTTTTGTTTTATTTTTTAAAAGTATACAATTCTTTACTAAAAATTATTGAGATATATTCCTATTTAATTCAACGATTTTGCGTCGTTTGAAGCTCTTGATTTTTTTGTATCATTTCGTGTAAATTATAATAGGGGCATTTTATGGAAACTTCCTCAAACGACAGCTAAAACACTATTATTATCGTTGAATTGGATTTCAGCTTCAGATCGACCTAAATTTACCTATACTTGACTAATTGCATTTAGTATGATATATGCATGAGTTTTCTGTAATTACTACCCCAGGGATGAATCCGGGGGCTTGAACAATGAATCAAATTTATTTTTTTCATCAATGAATTGAGGGGCTTGTACCCTGAATTCATTAACTAATAATTAATTCGTAATTCATAAATTTTTAATTACGAATTATGAATTATTTGATCATAGCTTTTGCTTACAAAGTAAATTCCGCCACATCATCTTCACCTAAATCAACATCCTGTCCTACAGCAGTGGGTTTAAAGTCAGCACCTTGAATAATGTCAGTAAAAACAATATTACTATTCTGATGCATGACATTGAGAATGCTGATAAAGTCTCGCACAATTTCACCAGGAGTAAGTAAAGCATCTGCTCCCAGGCGGTTAACAATTTCTGCTACAAATTGCTGAAAATCCCTACCAGTCAATTTTTGTTGATAACCAAAATTCAGGGTATGAATCTCGCTGATATTTTGTAACAGAGCAAGAATTTCTCCTTCCGTGAGGGGGTTGAGACGAATTACTGGTCCAGTATACTCCTGCACCCCTGCTTGGGTAACAAAACGACTTTCCTTTGTCCGCCTGCGCCATGCCCCATCAGCAAATAGTCCCCTATGGGGGTCTTCTAAAAATTTAGTGGTTCCACCAATAAAAACACCTAAATTCTCTGCCTTGCACTGCATGGTGTCATTGAAAATTCCTAGGAGGCGATTGTAATTTTTCTCCCTAGTTACTGTGGTAGATATTTGATATAAATTGACGGCTTCATCTAGCAATATAACTAGTCCCTTATAACCAATTTCCGCCACAAATTTTGCCACAATGCGGATGTAATCATACCAGGTATCATCATCAATAATCACCCTTACACCCAAAGCATTTCTCGCTTCTGTTTTAGTATTAAATTCTCCCCGTAACCAGCGCATAGCGGCACCTTTCATATCATCATCATCCAAGCGGTAGCCCCGCCAATAGGCAATAATGACATTACCAAAATCAAATCCGTGGACTAAATCTTCAATATACTGAACAACTTCCCGGATTTTGGCTTCTACTTGATCATCAAACCCTTGATCATTGGGACGCATTCCCGTATCTTTTGCCACTTCTTGCTGAATTTTATTAATCCAGCCTTCCAAAATTGCAATTAAAGCACCACCATCGGGACGGGTTTTGGTGGCAAGACAACTCATTAATTCCCTATAGGTTGCCAAACCTTCATTATTACTTCCCGCCAATCGTCTTTGGTGAGATAAATCTGCATCAGCAACGACAAAACCTTGCTCTAGAGCGTGGTTGCGTAGGAGATGAAGGATAAAACTTTTGCCCGAACCATAGTTACCGATAATGAAGCGAAATGCGGCTATACCTTCAGCAATATCATCAAGATTTTGTAATAGGCTTTTGATCTCTTTTTCTCTACCTACTGCAATATGTGACAAACCAACCCTGGGTACAACTCCCGCGCCCAAAGAGTTAATTAAAGCAGTAGATACTTTTTTAGATATTTTCGGCTTTGCCATTTACTTCACCGCATTTCCTGTGAATATGCTGAGGTTCGTAGCTATTTAAAATTTTACTTACCTTAACAATGATATTATTATACGTTGCAATTTCTAATTTAATTAGATGATGTTTGTTTAGTTCTTAAATGATCGTAGGTAGCAATTAATGTACTTACATGATTGATATATTCTGGAGAGATGAATGGTGATTCTGCCCCTGATTCGATAATTAATTCACCAATGATTGCATTTGCCCTATCATTAATGGCATCAACCAATAAACTTGGCATAGTTATTTGATTTTCTGCAATTGTTTTCAGAATGCGATCGCAATTATTTTGTTCTAATATAGCTTTTAATGCTTCTACTTCATGGGATGGCATATTTTGTAACAATTGATGCCATTCTTCTGGTAAATCATCCTCTATTTCCTCCGGACTATCTGTGGCTTCAATTAAGTCAGCAAAAGGAAATAGTTCTACATCCTCTTCTAGTTGTTGCTCGTTGGCAGATGGTTGAGCTACATGATCTACTTGTTGCAGTAAATCCCATACTTGATTTTGTAACTGGTCTCTCTCTGTTTGTAAGATGACAACCTGCTCTTGTAATTGTTCTACTTCTATTTTCTGCTCGGCAATTTTTTGATCTAAGGTCGTCAAGTTAGTTTCTAAGGTAACTTTTTCATTAGTTTTCGCGCCTAATAATTCACTCTGCTTTGTCTCTTGTATTTCTAACTCTTGAATTTGTACCCTCATTTCATATAATTTTTCTTCCAATTGGGGTCTGAGTCTTTCTAATAAAGTTAAATTACTTTCCAAGTCTTGCTTTTGCTGTTGTAAATCAGCAATTTGGGAATTTAACTGGGTAATTTCAGCTTTGGAGAGGTTGCAATTCAAATCTAAGCTACGCTTTTCTGTATTGAGAGCAACTAAGGCATCATTGATTTCTCCCTGAGTTTGTTGTAATTCTTCAATTTCGCCTTGGAGTTGATGATTTTGTCTTTCTAATTGCTTTCTCTCAACCAGAAAATTACTCACTTCTCGTTGAAAATTATCCCGTTGATTGCGGTTTTCAATAACTTGATTTTGGAGTTGATTAGATTCTTTATATAATGACGAGCAATATGTTTCTAGTTGATTAATCTCTCCTACAACCCGAGCTTTCAATCCCTCCAGTTCTTGAATGCGTCTTTGAAGAGAATCCCGTCGCCCTCGCATTTCAGAAGTTCGTTGTTGTCGATCTATAAATAGTGCAGCATTGCTGACAGTGATGGTGATTATACCTGTGAGCAATGCAGCCATAAAATTCCAAGTAAGGACAAGACTCAGACCAAAGCTGACACCCAGGGCAATTATACCGAGAACAAATCGATTACTGACCATAGCTGATTGCATATCGCTTGTTTGTAGGCTTGTCGCCAGTGGATAGTGAAGATTGTTTGATGCCATTGTTTTTTTACAATAACTGGGGTGACATCAAAAATATATATTTTAGATTTTAATGTGATTTTAACTATTATTTCCTGGGTATTCGCCTACAGAGGCTCCTACCCTTTTAGGGAAGATTACGCCAATGGAGCGTCCCCAGGAAATAGGGCTAAATCCGCCTTGACAAAATCAATAAATTGGCTTGCAGTTCTGCCAGAACGACCATTATGGCGTGTTGCCCATTGTAAAGCTTTAGCTTCTAACTCTTCTGGATTCATATCAATTTTTGCCTGGTTGGCTAGATGTTGGACAATTTGTAAATATTTGTTTTGATCTGCTGGTTCAAATGTTAGAGTCAAACCAAAGCGATCGCTAAATGATAGTTTTTCCTGCATAGTATCCCAGGCTTGAATTTCATCCTTGTCCTGAGGAGCTGGTCTATCCCCAAAGAACTCCCTCACTAAGTGACGGCGGTTGGAAGTAGCATATACAACTACATTTTGGGGACGAGCTGTAATGCTCCCTTCTAAAACTACTTTCAGGGCTTTAAAAGCATCATCATCTTCTTCAAAGGAAAGATCATCGACAAAAATGATAAATTTCTGTGGTAATAAATGCAACTGCTGCATAATTGCTGGTAAATCTTGTAAATCAGATTTTGCTACTTCCAGCAATCGCAACTGCTGTTCCCTATAATGGTTCAACAAGGCTTTGACTAAAGAAGACTTGCCCGAACCACGAGCACCGTACAACAATACGTGCAGTGCTACATTACCTGACAGTAAAAATTCAGTATTTTTTACCAATGTGTCGCGCTGGTATTCATAACCCACCAGTCGGTCGAGAGTCACAGGATCGGCATAATCAATGCCAATAAACTTCCCATGTCGCCAACGTAGAGCTGGGTATTCTGCAAATATACCTGTACCAAATTTTTGATAATAAGCTGCCAAATCTGCTACTGCATCAGCCCAATTGTTCAACTGTTGCAGTTTTTCCCCTAGGGACAATTCCTCTTCCCTTCCTACTTCTTCTGACTGCTCTGTGTACCATACCACCGGGGAAATTGGTAGATGGGCAGCAGTCTGCACCCATTCACTTAAAGTCGCGCTACTGCATTCGTACAGATTTTGTAGTACTTGTAAATCATGTTGGACTGCTGTTACCACAGCCGGAGGTAAATCGGCAAATGCCGAGCGTTGAGCTAATCGGGAGAAAGGGTTATCATCTCTAAGAATTCGAGCAATCAAGTATTCTTCCCAATTTTGATTTTGGTTCGCCAGGGATTTGAAGTAGTTTCCATATGCTTGTAAACAACCCCTAGCGTCTGCATCGGTATAACGTATAGATTGCAGTAAGTCAATAAAGGCGTTACCCACTTCTGTTTGCAGTACGGATTGGTACAGTAGCAGGGAGGATACTTGGCGTTGCAGGAATTGAACCCTGGCATTTGCTTGATTGTCCATCGATTACTGGGCGATGCAGCTAAACAACTATGGTCAATTGTCTATCTACATTGGCAATAAAATCAAAATCTACACAGGTTTAAGAATAACCTATTTTTATGGGGATTATCTGACCAAAAAATAGACTCTCATCAAGCCGTGTGGATTCATCCGTGGAGAGTCATTTCAGTTATCAGTTAGCCTCCTTCACTCTTGTGCTACGCTAACAGTTACCCCATAGATGGGGTAATAATTCTAAATTCTTCATTCGCTCATTCGCTCATTCCCCTTGACTACTATATTCAGGTTTGCCAAATAATTTACTGAATGGGAATGCTTGTAACAAAATAATAATAATTAGTATCCCAAAATAATACTTTATTATAAATTAAGGTTGATTTGACTGATGACCAAACAGTAATCGGTATCAAGCCTTAAAATTTTATTTATGTAAAAATATTTTTTTTAAACCCTACTGTTTCCCTCTGTAGGTGCTATACTTTGAGTTTCCCGAAATAGAGTAACTACTTTCTCGATTTATCGATGATTTAAATGACAGTTAGATGAATATTTATTCATGTAAAATAGATGTTTTTCTGATTGCTGATTGGGGTTATAGATAGACAATAATCTGATGTTAGTGAATAACAAAAATGTCATGGCTACTTATGTGCGATCGCTGAAATATTACTTAATGCAATCCAGGCTATATTGCTACTAAGATATGTGGAATATGCTGGTGTTACTACAATCAAAATCTGATTAAGATTGGGATAAGTATTCTTTAGAGAAATATGAATTGATATTATTTGAGGCGGTATATGGATTAATATAAGTGCAATGTTCAGTAATTTCATCAATGACGAAACTATTTTTTTTCCGGAAAGTAAATATCATTCCTTGTAATTGAAGATGGTTGACCAGAAAATAGGCTGGATACAAGCCCCCGGATTTATCCGTGGAGAAAAACAAGCGGTTCTATCATTGTTTCAAGCCTCAGGGCTTTAGACATGGGGTCAATCCCAAATCCAAAATTCAAACTTGATTGACTGCAACATAGACGTAGTTTGATTCATGACTAATAATTTCTGAACAGTACATAGCAGGAATATTTATCCATGAATGTTTGCAGAGATCAATCCGCAATAAAATCAAGATGTAGATCGCCTAAAAAATGGAAAATAGATACAGGTATCAGCAAGAGTACTTAGTTATTTAAAGATTTAATGGAATCAACTGGTGAAAATTGAAGTAATCATGAAGTAAGTAATGCCATTTTGGCAAGTATTGGCTATCAAAATCAGATATTAGTAGATTTTACTAATCTCTATATGTAATTGCTGGTGCTAGCAGTAATCTAGTCCATATAGAGTATTTTCAAATCCATCCCCAAACAGCTATTTATCTCAACAATCTCCACTATCTAGGACATTATCCATGTTATTTTCACTGTCTTCTCAAAACGTTATCCAGTATCTGCAATCAGCAGATCTGTGTAGCTCAGAAGATAGAGCTGCGGCCGAAGATGAATTACCACAAAGTAGGAAAAATTCTAATTTTTTAGTAACTTTATCAGCAGGTAATGGTCAACAATTATTAGTCAAGCAGGAAGGGGGCATCGCCCATGATGGTATTCCCCAAGAACTTTTTAATGAGTGGCTGTTTCATCAATTGTTGCAAAAATTTCCGGTGTTGGGAAATATTGCGGCGATCGCGCCATTAGTGATTCATTTTGATCAAGAAAACTCGATTCTGGTACGTAATTATCTCAGTGAATATCTAGAGCTTCGGGGTTTTTACCAATACCACGATATTTACCCGGAGCAAATCGCCACTGCCATTGGTAATACCTTAGGGGTAGTTCATCGCGCTACTTTTGATCGCCGAGAGTATCGGGAGTTTATGGCAACTGCTCCCCAAGGACAGTTTCGCTATCAGTTTCACAATCCAGCACAGGGAATAGGAACTATGGGACCAGAGATTTTGGCAAAGGTTCCTAGTGGTGCCCTAAAATTTTATACTCTCTATCAGAGCCATGAAAGTATCTCAGCTGCGATCGCTGATTTGGCATATAATTGGCAACCATGCTGCTTGACCCACAATGACCTCAAATTAGAGAATATTTTGGTACATTCTCGTTGGCAACAACTAGACGATTGTCTGATTAAATTTATTGACTGGGAAGCTGCATCTTGGGGAGATCCAGCCTTTGATTTAGGTTGCTTGTTAGCTAGTTATTTAGAAAATTGGCTACAAAGTTTAGTAGTAGATAATACCCTAAATATAGAAGAATCACTAGCTTTAGCTCTTGTACCTTTAGAACTAATCCAACCCTCAATAATTGCCTTAGTTAGAGGTTATCTGAATGCCTTCCCAGAAATTACTGATTATCGACGTAACTTTATTTACCGAGCAATTCAATTTGCAGGTTTAGTACTGATTGATCGCGTCCAGGAAGAGATTGTGGAACACCAACACTGCGATCGTCGGGGATTGTGTATATTTCAAGTGGCGAATAATCTCCTGACTATGCCACAAAACTCAGTACAGTCTATTTTCGGCATTCATCATTCAGAATTGATTCCAGATTTGCCAACATCCCAGACTATTCCTTATTTGGCAAGGGAACAAAATTTACTGCGTATTTACTATCCCACAACAAGGTTGCGAGGCTGCTGAGGGAAGGAGGGAAGGAGTGATGGAGTGATGGAGGGAAACAGTAGGGGCACGGCATCCACAATCTCTCGGTATATGCAATTATATTAAACACGCCGTGCCCATGAGGGAAGGAGGGAAGATAGTTAATAGTTAATAGCTTCAAACTTGAAATTTACTTCAGATCGTTTTGTATATATCAGGACTTAGGTACAGACAAGGTAATTACAGTCATTGCGACGCAAGGAAGCAATCCCAAAAACCTGACTTCTCCTAACGAGTGGGTAAGTTCTATATATATACAAGAATTCTGTTTGATTATTGAAGGGCTCCTATATATTATTAGTATACTAATAAAATTAGTAATAAATGTTAGATATCGATACCCATAATATTAATAATATTCATGATTATTTAGCGGATATTGCAGAAAATATCCAAATACAATCTGATTTTGAAATTTATCATCCTAATTTCCAACCATTTACCCTACCGTCTAAAATTGTAGATAGATTAAAGAAAACTTCCCTAGAACTACAAAATAAATATCTACAATTATTATTAAGGAATTTTATTTATGGTATCTATTTTAGTGGATGTCTCAAAAATAATTTTTTAGCAAATAATAGACCGAAAAACTATTTACCATACCAAAATATAGAAAATAATTTGATTATTGGGATTGACTGGCAATTTCACAAAAATTTACACAGTTGTAATCATGGGGTTGGTTATTTCGATCCTGGTTGGCAAGTACTACGTTTGGAACCGGATGGAAGTATAGCTGTTAGTAAAGATGGTTTACACTTGCACGTAGAACCCGACTGGTTAATCGAATCAGCTTGGCAATATCCGAAAGTTGGTCAAACGATCGCTATTTGGATGGATAATCATAGATTAGAAAATGGTTTTTATGTGGGGGTGAGTAATGCCGGTGCGGAAAAATCAAGTCAGCCAGATGGGGATTTAGTCGGAGGGAGAATATATTTTAACATTACCCCAGAAGGAGCGATCGCTCTGATGGATAGTTTAACTATCCATTTGAATAATGCTGGTATCCCTTTTAGATTTCAAGTCCTTTACAATCCTGCTGCTTATCAACGTTATAATTCTGGGTTACTCTGTTTTGCTTGTCGGGACTACCCAGGAATCATCAAGGTACTTAAAGCTGTATATCCAGAGAATCAATCCCATTTTCGCCCAGAAATCCCCTTATTTACCAAATTTTTAGCACCAGGACTGAGTTTTGCCGAAGAACCAAACCAGCAAAATCCTCCCCCAGAAAGTTTTGGTATCCACCGCTGCCAAATCATTGCTAATGGGTTGTTAGATGCTTGGGAAAGGGGTAAAAAATCCAGTGAAGCTAAAATCAGAATTATTCGTCAACATTTTGCCCATTTGGGAATTGATTGGCAATATCCTTACTTAAATCCTCATTCCCAGGATATCTATCATTCGTTGAATGACTCAGATTTTGAGTTGCGGTAACATTAATTCTGAGGGTAGGTCATTTCAGTTATCAGTTAGCCTCCTCCGGAGGAGCTACGCTAACAGTTATCAGTTATCAGTTTCCGGAAAAAATTTTTCCACCTCCACTGAATCAATATCCGCACATCGTAGCGATTCCTAGGATAGAAGTCGAGGATTGCTCACACCGTTCGGCGGAAATGAACAGAACATTGATAAAAGGTCAAAGCTAGAAAATACTGTACTTTTGACTTTTGAATGCGTGACTTTTGACTTCTGCTCAGCAGTACTACTCTTATGTTTAGTTGGAATATTCAATTTATTGCCCATGTCTTTTATTTATCACCGCACTGTAAGATTTAGAGATACGGATGCTGCTGGAGTAGTTTATTTTGCTAATGCTTTAGCAATTTGCCATGAAGCCTATGAAGAGTCTTTAGAGATATCAGGAATTAATTTACAAGACTTTTTTGGTAATTCATCTTTGGCATTCCCAATTGTACATTCTAGTATCGATTTTTTCCGACCTATGTTTTGTGGTAATAAGTTATTGGTGAGTTTAATACCACAAAAATTAGGCATTGATAAATTTGAGATTAATTATGAAATTCTCATTGCTGATATGATTGTCAGTAAGGCAGTGACTAGGCACGTTTGTATTGATACAAATACTCGCAAAAAAAATCGATTACCCAGTCAAATGATTAACTGGTTAGATGCAAATCGTAAAAATGTGGAAAATACAGAAAGAAGAAAGTCAAGAGAGTTTATTTAATCATTGTATTTCTGTGGAGAGAGAATTAAGAGCTATTGTTTGTAGGCTTTGACGGTTGATTTTGCCTTTTTCGTTTCTAGGAATCCTGTCAACTGTAACCCAGTATTTAGGTATCTTATATTTACTGATTTGGTCTTGGAGTAGGGCTATAATTTCCTCAGGAACATTGAGGTTTTTCCCCGATACATAAATAGCCGTAACCGCCTGTCCCCAATGTTTATCTGGTATACCAATTACACAAATATCCCTTACTAAACCTGTGGCTCTAATTACAGATTCTATTTCTAATGGATAGACATTTTCACCACCTGTAATAATTTTATCGCTATTACGACCGACAATATTAAGATATCCTTGGTCGTCAAAAAAGCCTAAATCGCCTATTTTTAACCCTTCATTATTAATTAAATTAGGATAATAACCAAGGCATAAAGATTGACCTTGAATATTAATATTACCTATTTGATTGGGTGACAATTTGTTTCCCAAATCATCACAAATCGTCACAGTAGCATGGGGAAGAATTTGACCGGCATTGATTTTACCTTGAAGAAAATCATCTGGTTTCAAGGTGGCAATTTGCGAGGCTGTTTCTGTCATGCCGTAGGTTGGTGCTAACCGAATTTGATGATATCTTGCTGTTGCTAATAATTCATACCAAGCTGGGGCACCACCTAAAAGTACTGTATGAAATTGAGATAACCAATTAATTAATGTTGTTTTTTGTAAAAGTATTTGTAATTGAGTTGGCACTAAAGATAAACAAAAATCTGTAATATCAAGATTATATATTTGACTTAATTCCAATTTTTTCCAGTCAGCGATCGCTAGTTTACCACCAGTAGAAAAAGAACGCATAAACTGCATTAAACCACTCACATGATAGAGGGGTAATACACAAAAAGAATTAACCTGGTGTAAATTAAAATATTGCCTAAATCCATTTACAGATGCCATGAGAGTATCCCATGTATGGATGGCAAATTTAATTTTTCCTGAGGAACCACCAGTGGGAATCATAATTCCCTTGGCAATATGTCTCTGGTTTTGCTGATTGATATAGTTACATTTTTCTACTTCCCCTTTAATTACTCCCTCTGGTGACCAAATAATATCTGGTTGTACTAATTCTAATACTTGTTGCCATTCCTGTTTCCCCCAATGAGGATTACCAATAAATATGGGAAATTTTGCTGTACAAGCAGCAATAAAACCTGCTAAAAAACGTAATTGCTCTGGTTCAGCTAAGAGAATTTTGGGGGGATTTGATTGTTGTAAATAGGGCGTTAATTCTAAATATAATTCCCTTGCAAGTTGCTGTAATTGATGTTGATTGATACCAATTAACCAATGTCGATCGCTCAAATATTCTAGATGATCTAAAGGTGTTACCATAACTGCTGTAGCCAAGTTGCTTCATTTTCAGTAAACCAATGGTTGATACCAAAACCAACTGCTCTGGGCTTAGTGGTTAATTCTGTAGCGAGTTGGAGAGCAGCTTGTCTGCCAATTGTAGTTTCCATCACCGACGAAAATACAGCATCAATTTGATATTGTTGGCAAAATTGACGCAAACCAGAAGGGGAACCAGCTATTCCTGGCTTAATAATAAAAATACCCCGCCATCCTCCTTCGTAACAGTCTACGAGTTGGTTTAAAGTAGCTACCGACTCATCTAAAGCGATCGCAGTTTGATAATTACGACTCAATGTCAACATTAACTGCAATTCACCCACTGGTAAAGGTTGTTCGATAAATTCAATGGTTGGGGATGATTGGATATTACCATTGATGCGATCGCAATTTTCCAGCCATATTTGTGCTTCTTGATAACTGAGTCCCCCATTAGCATCTAAGCGTAATTTTGCCGAATCTGGAAGTACTCGGATCAACTTGTGAAAAATTTCTAACTCATGAGCAGTGACATCCACGGCAATTTTCCATTTTAAGGTGCGATATCCCTGTTGCCACAGCTTTTCCCAAGCTGTCAGTGCTGCTTCCCCTGCTGGGAGCAAACCACTGTAGGAAAGTGAGAACAAGGGAGTGTAGATACTCAGAAAGTTCCTTCCCTCCTTCCCTCCATCACTCCTTCCCTCCATCACTCCTTCCCTCATTCCTCCCAAGGCTGACTCAAAACCAAACTGACAAGCTGGTAAAGTATCTGGGATAGAGAAAATTACCTCATCTGTGATTGACTGGGGAAGTTGCTGACAAAAATCTAAAGCTTGTTCTAGGGTTTCCGAACCAAACCAGCTAATGGGAGCAATTTCCCCCCAACTGACTCTACCCATTCCATCCCTGAGACGAATAATGATACCTTCACGGATATCCCAAATTCCATGACTAGTAATTAGGGGACGGGCAAATTTCCGCCTATAGGGACGATACTCAAAACTATAAGCCATTTATCGCCTGTGTCAGTACAAAACCCACACCCAATAACAAACAACACCAAAAATGCACCGCTACAGCGATGAATTTACAATTACTCACCTTTTCTGGCCGATCATGATTTTGTTGTACATGGCTACATAATTTCCAGGCAAAGGGTAAACTCAAGAAACTGAGTAATGTCCAGACGGGGAAAATCCCCATAATCACAAATAGAACATTACAGGCATAAATACTACCAGTAATCCCAACTAAAACTCTAGCACCTGTGTGAGTGCCTAAACGAACAATTGGCGATCGCTTTCCTGCGGCTAAGTCATCCTCAACTTGGTGAAAATGGGAGCAAAATAGAATTAGGCTGGTGACAACACCCACTATGACAGAAGCTGCGAAATTTGCCACAGAGAAACTTTGTGCCTGACTGTAGTATGCAGCACTAACTAACAAAGGACCAAAGGCAAAAAAACAGAGAATCTCCCCCAAACCTTGGTATCCTAAACGAAAGGGAGGACCTTGATAAAGGTAGCCTAAAATACAACCACTAATACTAATTGCCAACACAGTTAGGTCTTTTTGCCAAGTAGCGATCGCTGTTATCTCTAGCAAACCCAAGATTAAAAATAAATTTCCCAGCCAAAATATTAATTTTTTATTATTAGTTAAATTCACTAGAGAATGGTGTTTATTTTTATCAATACCCGTCTCTGCATCAAAAACGTCATTACTAAGGTTTTCCCAAGCCAGAATTAAAATTGCAGCAACTACAAAAGTAACAAAAATTTCTCGATCAAAAATTTTCGTTTCCGCAAAAGCCACAGCCGTTCCCATCCATATAGGCATGATCGCAACACTATACATTGGCGGTTTGATAGCCGCCAACCATAATTTTTTGTTGGGAGGTAAAATTTGTTTTGTAGTCATCAGTGGCAATTGTTCAAATTAGTAGAACCCGTAGTTAAATAAAATATTTTCTCGTCTTGGCAGCTATTCGATTTTAGTAGCAGGCAAAACACTGCTATTTTACTCTGATTAGGTAAGCTGTATGTGACAACCCATTGCCTGAGCTACCAGGATCGCGGTAGTAGGTCTATTCCAGAGCTGGGAAAATTTTACCCCAACACACCCTTCTATTATCTGGTAAAAAAGCCTCTATTTATGTTACCTGTAAAAATACGACCATGATTTATCACTGTTTAGAAAGATAACTTCAAGAAAATTAACTATTTTCAGATCCATGACAGTTTCACCATGCGCTGCCGATTTTTTTGTATACAATAAAGAACTATACCAATTTCTATTATCTATTCAGCAGAATTGCGGACAAAACAATTGTAGAAAAATTGCCAGTATCTCCCTGGAAATTGACTTAGTAGATCCCCTGGTTGTCTTCACAAGACTATCAAGAACTAATCAACTCAATTTTTATTGGGAGAATACAGCTAATCGAGAAGCAATAGTTGCTATTGATGCTGTCATTAAACAAGAAAATTATGGTCAACATCGATTTGACCAAGCAGAAGATTTTATCAAAAAGTCTATTAAAAATATTAGCAAATTTTCTTATAAAGATTTATCATCTACTGAACCTTATTTTTTTTGTGGATTTAGTTTTTTTGATGATAATTATCAAGTTGATTATCCTTTTTCCCCAGCAACTATATTTTTACCACGCTGGCAAGTTACTGTAAAAAAACAGCAATGTATATTACTAGCGAATTTAATTATTTCTGATGGAACCGATATTGCCAGTTGGTTGGATTCTTTGTGGGAAAAAGTCAGGGTAATAAATTCATTGAAAGATATTTATCCAACTTTTCAAAAGCAAGAAAAAAAAATCCAGCAAACATATGTAATTGAGTCGGAAGAATTTAAAATTTCGATATTATCAGTATTAAACCAAATAAAAAATAACAAAATTAGTAAAATTGTCTTAGCCAATGCATTAGATGTAGTTTCCAGTGGTGAATTTGATTTATTTAAGTCATTAGATACCCTGAGACAATTACACCCAAATTGCTATATATTTTCCACGAGTAATGGTAAAGGTCAAAACTTTATTGGAGCCAGTCCAGAAAGATTGATTTGTATTTCCCAAAAACAACTGATTACAGATGCACTAGCTGGTTCTGCACCTAGAGGTCAAACACCCGCAGAAGATGCAGCTCATGCCGATAGTTTACTCAGTAGCGACAAAGAAAGGCGCGAACATAATTTAGTCATTGATTTTATTACTCAAAGTTTATCTCAATTAGGCCTATTACCCCAAGTACTACCACCACGTTTGCGACAGTTATCTAATATTCAGCATTTATGGACACCCATTAGTTCTATTGTCCCAGCTAACGTACATCCCTTAAAAATAGTTGCCCAATTGCATCCTACACCAGCAGTAGCGGGAGCATTACCCGATGTCGCTTGTAGAGAAATCCGCCATTACGAAAGTTTTGAGCGAGGTTTATATGCTGCACCATTGGGATGGGTAGATGCCGAGGGGAATTGTGAATTTATTGTTGGTATTCGTTCCGCATTAATAAATGGCGATCGCGCCAGGTTGTATGCTGGTGCTGGTATTGTGGCGGGTTCAGATCCAGACAAGGAATTGATAGAAATTCAATTAAAACTACAAGCTTTGTTAAGAGCGTTAATTTAATTCATAATTCATAATTCATAATTCTTAATTATTGTGGAGGTGTTTGTAATGTGACAGAAAAACAACTGTCATCGGAAATGCTTTGACGGATTTTTGTAGTTAACTCTGAAAGTATTTAACAATCAGAGTTGAAATATCTAGGAGTCAAAACGATGACATTTGCTACTCACACTACAAACTCTACATCTGAATTAAATAAACCCTTACTTCAAGAAGGTTCTCGCGGTGAAGCGGTTAAAGAACTACAAAAATTGCTATTACCCCATCGGGTTTTCGTCTACCTAAATGAACAAGGTGCTTGTGTATTTCCTGGGGAAGAAGTAATTGACGGTATATTTGGTCCAAAAACGAAACAAGCGGTGATACTCTACCAAAGCATTAATTTCCTGGTAGAAGATGGTATTGTAAGCGATCGCACTTGGTTATCACTTTACAAGGGTGCCCCTGTGGATATGCCAATTCTGAAGTTTGGTAGCAGGGGTGAATTAGTAGAAAAGGTTCAAGCAAGGCTGGCTATTGGTGGATACTACCAAGGGGAACTTGATGGTGATTTTGGTTCAATGACAGCAGTCGCAGTCAAAGAATTACAGAAACAAACGGGATTATCTGTAGATGGAATTATAGGCAATCGCACCTGGTTTGAGTTGAGTAAAATTAATACTATTTTCTGCTAACCGAAGGACGAAGGAAGTCCCGATGAAAAATTTTTTCATCACCAAGTATGAAAAAGGGTTCTTTCCTCTACACCCTACACCCTCTTTCAAGCTAGTCCCCCAGGGGAAAATCCCACAACCAAGCATGAAAATGCTTTGTGACAACTCCTCAAGGGCGCACGCAATGCGCCCCTACAAGCTCCGCGCTGATTAACTATTTTCTAGCTAGAAGGAAGAGGGAAGAAGCATTCCCTCTGCTTCTTGTTCACAAAATATATATTTTTATGAAGTAATGCGTAAATATCTCAATAGCTGTAGAGGTTACATATAACACACACACAAAGGGATCGAATGCAATGAAATCTGTAGTCAGCTTGCGAGATGTTGCGTATCCGTCACAATTAATTACATGGTCAAATAGTTCTCCAGTTGAAGATAATACCCATACTCGACCTCATCTGGTGATGGTTTGGGTGAAAGAATATAAAGGCGATCGCGAATACCTAGTTGCTAAATGGGTAGTTGAAGACTAATGTTCGTATTCCTGATGACACATCATGATTCATGTGGATAATTCTTCGCAAATAACTTTCAACCTCATCACAAACTTGCAAATACAACAACATTCAAATATCAGGGGAAAACAACTGGTAACTGCATTCATACCAATTCATGTTAACGATGATACATATAAATCATGTAGAGACGTTGCAATGCAACGTCTCTACGTCATCTGTATTTGTATCAGGATTTTTGTGAAACGGTATCACCTTGATATCAAAAATATTTTGTAAACATTTTGTAAAGTAAAACATAACAATATATTAAAAAAAACTCATCTTGACTGTATATCAGACAACATAATAATTAGACCAATCAAAATTAGGGAAGTTAAGCTCAAAATATGTGGCGATCGCTGCTTAATTTCCGGATTGGTAGATTGAAAGCATTTTTGGAAAAAAGCTTTAGGAGGACCTGATGGTTACGGCAGCAAGACCAGAGCAACAGGTAAAAATTGGTCCCACCAAACTGCTGATTAACAATGAATGGGTAAACAGTGTCAGTGGTCGTAGATTTGAAACTATTAACCCCTCTACAGGGGAAGTCATTTGTGACGTTGCGGAAGCTGATGCTCCCGATGTAGATAAGGCAGTAATCGCAGCTCGCATGGCATTTAACAGTGGGGAATGGCGGCAAATGTCAGCCACTCGCCGGGGTGAATTACTGTATAAGCTAGCGGATTTAATTGAGCAGAATATTGACGAATTGGCGCAGTTGGAAACCTTAGATAACGGCAAGCCACTACAAAATTCCTACGGTGACTTGAGGTTAGTAATTGCTTGTTATCGTTATTATGCAGGCTGGGCAGATAAAGTACAAGGAAAGACCATTCCCATCAACGGTCCTTATTTCTGCTATACCCGTCACGAACCCGTGGGTGTAGTGGGGCAGATTATCCCCTGGAACTTCCCCCTATTGATGCAGGCTTGGAAGCTAGGGCCAGCTTTAGCAACTGGTAATACCGTGGTGATGAAAACAGCCGAACAAACTCCCTTATCAGCCTTACGGGTGGGTGAGTTGATTATTGAAGCTGGTTTTCCTCCGGGTGTGGTGAATTTGCTCTCAGGATATGGCCCCACCGCCGGAGCTGCGATCGCCAATCACATGGATATTGATAAACTGGCATTTACCGGCTCCACAGAAGTTGGACATTTGGTTATGGAAGCAGCCGCTAAAAGTAACCTGAAGCGGGTATCTTTAGAGCTAGGCGGTAAGAGTCCCAACATTGTGTTTGCCGATGCTGATTTGGATGCAGCCATTGAAGGTTCTCACCAAGCTTTATTCTTTAACCAAGGACAGTGTTGTTGTGCGGGTTCCCGGCTGTTTGTGGAAGAAAGATGCTATGACGATTTCGTAGCCAAGAGTGTAGAACGTGCCCAACGCCGGGTTGTGGGCGATCCCTTTGACTCCAATACCGAACAAGGGCCCCAAGTAGACAAAGACCAGTTTGATAAAGTAATCGGCTATATCGAGTCGGGAATGCGAGAAGGGGCACGAATGTTATGTGGTGGTCATCGTCTTGGCGATCGCGGTTTTTTCATTCAACCCACGGTATTTGCTGATGTTAAAGACTACATGAAAATTGCCCAAGAAGAAATCTTCGGTCCGGTGATGAGTATCATCAAGTTTAAAGACATTAATGAAGTCATTGAACGGGCAAATAATACCATGTACGGTCTAGCCGCGGCCGTATGGACTCAAGATATTAGCAAGGCACACACCATCGCTAATAATGTCCGTGCTGGTACGGTGTGGGTCAACTGCTTTGATGTGTTTGATGCTGCTGCACCTTTCGGTGGTTTCAAGCAATCTGGTATGGGTAGAGAACTTGGTGAATATGGTTTAGAACATTACACTGAAATAAAAACCGTCACCATTAAGTTGTAGTTAATATCCCTTCTGGGAACGGCAAAAATAAATGATCTCGTAGGGGCACGGCACCAGTAAGATTATTCTCAACAAGGGTAAATATTTTGGATGCCGTGCCCTTCTGATTTTGGATGCCGTGCCCTTCTGATTTTGGATGCCGTGCCCTTCTGATTTTGGATGCCGTGCCCTTCTGATTCTCTTGTTACAAGGTTTTACCACCTAACCGAGATATTGCATAATAATTGACTCCAACTGCACAATACCCAAAGGCTTAGTTAGACATTCATTAGCTGTATAGCGATCGCTGTTATCTGTGGTATTTGCTGATATCATCATTACTACTGGCAAATCTGGAAAATCTTTATCTTGTCGCAGTTGAGCTAGCAAATCCCACCCCGTGCGATTGTTGTCTAACCAGTCCCCATCTAATAAAATTAAGTCTGGCTGGTGGCTATGCACCTTCTGTAAAAACTCCTTCCCGTCTTGCAAATACTCGACTTGGAATCCAATCGCCTGTAAATAATCTTGTAATAATTTTCCTGCTTTCTCCTGACTTTCCAACAGTAAAATACGTTTAGTGGTGGGAGCAGCACATACCTCAGAGATGGGAGAATCGGCGGATGTAAATGAATCAGAATCCCCACTTATCTGAGATCGATCATTTTCCTGGGCAGTGATCACTGGTAAAAATAAAGTAAATCGACTACCTTTGCCTAAAGTAGATTCCAGAGTTACATCTCCGCCATGTAACCGCGCTAACTTTCGTGTCAAAGCCAAACCTAATCCCGTTCCTTCATACTGGCGATTCAACCTACTATCTAGCTGTTTGAAGGGAGTAAATAAAAATTGCAATTTTTCGGCAGCAATACCAATACCCGTATCCATAACAATAAAATTAATTCCTTGTTTTACTTTCTTGACTTCTAAGGAAACTGTTCCTGCTGGGGTAAATTTAATGGCATTAGTTAATAAATTCAGCAGCATTTGCTTCAGTCGTCTGTCATCTGCAATACAAATATCTGCTTGAGTGTCAATTTTTATTGTTAGTTGTAATCCCTTTTCTAAAGCGCGATCGCGTACTGTGGAAATTACATAATTACATAAATCTTGAATGTGTAATTTTGAAAGTGATAATTCTTCTTTACCTGCTTCTACCTTAGATAAATCCAAAATATCATTAATCAGTGCCAACAGGTGTTCTCCACTCCTATAAATACAATCAATGTATTCTTGCTGTTTATGATTGAGATTTCCTACCATCTCTTGTTGCAAGAATTGGGATAGTCCCATAATGGCGTTCAAAGGAGTACGTAATTCATGGCTCATGGTAGCTAGGAATTGACTCTTTGCTCGACTACCTGCTTCTGCTGCTTCTTTACTAGCAAGTAGTTGCAATTCAGTTTGTTTGCGCTTGCTAATATCTTCAACCATAGCCAGGAAAAATTTTGGTTTGCCATGTTTATTAGGAATCAAAGAGATGTTTAAAAGAGTCCAAACTAACCGCCGATCCCGACGAAAAAACTGCCTTTCCATTTCTAAACGCTCCTGCATCCCCGACAGGAGTTGTTTATAAAGCTCTAAATCTCCAGTTTGTTTGCAGATAATATCTGTGAACCGCTTACCACATAACTCTTCTCGGCTATATCCTAACATTTGAGATAAAACCGGATTAGTATCAACAATCCGCGCTCTTATATCTACCAACCCAATACCGATGGAAGAACGCTCAAAAATTGCCCGAAATTGTGCCTCACTTTGCCGCAGTGCTTCTTGAGCCGCTTTTCTCTCACTTGCTTCTATGGCTAAAGCCACAAAATCTGCAATGGAACCCGCGAAATTCTCTTCTTCCAATTGCCATTGACGAACTTCTCCCATATGTTCGTGACAAACTACTCCTACCAAACTTCCACCCAACCAAATTGAAGCATCCAGTAAAGAGGAGATCCCCAATACAGATAGGTAGTTAGCCGACAATTCTTGAGTACGGGGATCGTTGGCAGCATCAGTGACTGCGATACTACGTTGTACTTCCAATGCCTGAAAAAAGGAAGGATAATTTGCTTTTAACAGTGACCCTCCTGAGCCATGAAATTCAGTAGTGGCATTATATACATCCACGCATTCAACTTTTGAATAATCGTCGTTATATAACCAGATACTAACTCGCTGTACCCGCAACGTTCTAGCAGCAGCTTCCGTTATTTCCATCAATGCAGCTTGGAGATTTCCTCGTTGCAATGTCTGACTTTTTGCCAGTTGCATCAGAGTATAACTGCGCCTACGGAGATAATTTTCCCTTCTCTGTTTTTCCTTCCTCTCTAACTCTTGCCGTATTTTTTGGCACTCTATAACTTCCCTGTAACTTTTTTGGCGAGCGATCGCAGATAATAATGTTCGTCGTAAAATTTGAGCAGTAATCTGACTTTTGACTAAATATTCCTGCGCTCCCATTTGAATCACTTGTGTTAATATTTCTTCATCCTCCCAGTTAGCGATCGCTACAACTGCTACTTGGGGAGCTAAAGAGCATAAACCAGAAATAGTGACTAAACCATTGGCAGGATTATCTGATAAATCTAGTATCGCTACATCAATTAGTTGACACTGTAAAATTGATGCTGCGTCTAAAAAATCCTCAGCCTTAATTATGTGTAACTGTATAAAATACTGAGATGTATTGTCTCTTATTTCTCTCAGTGCTGTTTTCCAACAATCAGCATCACCAGTAATATTAGTAATACTTCTGCTGACAGTAAATTTTAATTTTCTCTGACAATCAGAAAAAAGTAGAATATTAACTTGTTCGTGTGCCATACTACTTGTATAAAATATTGATTTTTTGTATTTGAGTTAAAAGTACTATTTTTTTAACAGTAGATAGACGATAAATAGAGGATGAAATATTGCGATATCAACAACTAGGTTGGCATTCAATGCCACTATTCAGTCAACCAATTTTGGATTTTGGATTTTAGATTTTGGATTGATTCCACAGACAAATCTGCTTGCCCTGTAAAATTAAGGAACTAACGATCAAAATTTTAACTACCTTTACTCTAATCATCAGTAGGTCTTGAAAAAAATTTTGATTGCTGAAAAGATTGAAACAGGAGTGGCCTGAGGGTATTCTTGCTTTGCTCTGTTGGTGAGGAAATTTGTGAAAATTTTAGTTGTTGGTAATGGAGGGCGGGAACACGCCCTGGCTTGGAAGTTATTACAATCTCAGCAAGTAGAACAGGTATATTGTGCCCCCGGTAATGGTGGTACAGCAATTATGTCAGGTTGCCAAAATTTACCTCTAAAGGTAGATGACTTTGAGGGAATTAGTAAATTTTCCCTGAAAGAGGGGGTAGATATGGTGGTGGTGGGACCAGAAGTACCCCTAGCAAAAGGCATTACCGACTATCTGCGATCGCAAGATATCATGGTATTTGGTCCAACCCAAGCAGGGGCACAGATTGAGGCAAGTAAGGCTTGGTCAAAAGCTTTAATGCAAGAAGCAGGTATTCCCACAGCAAAGGCGGCGGTATTTACCCAGGCTCCAGAGGCGAAATCCTACGTCCAAGCTCAGGGAGCACCCATAGTCGTCAAAGCAGATGGTTTAGCGGCGGGAAAGGGCGTAATTGTAGCAGCTACAGTAGAGCAAGCAGAATCAGCCATTGAGTCGATTTTCCAAGGACAATTTGGCAGTGCTGGAAAATTTCTAGTCATCGAAGAATATTTAGCAGGACAAGAGGTGTCTGTGTTGGCATTAACTGATGGGTTAACCATTCGCCCCTTGTTACCAGCTCAGGATCATAAACGGATTGGGGAAGGAGATACGGGGGATAATACCGGTGGAATGGGAGCTTATGCACCCGCACCCATCGCCACCCCAGAATTAATGGCAAAGGTGCAGACAGAGGTATTAGAACCAGCAAGAGCTACTTTGCAAGGTAGAGGTATTGATTATTGTGGGGTATTGTATGCCGGTTTGATGATAACTCCCCTAGGAGAGTTGAAAGTATTAGAATTTAACTGTCGTTTTGGCGATCCCGAAACCCAAGTAGTCTTACCTTTATTGGCAACACCCTTAGAAGAATTGATGTTGGCTTGCATTCAGCAACGTCTAGGAGAAATGCCACCCATCACTTGGAAACAGGGAGTAGCCGCCACCGTGGTAGCTGCTTCTGGTGGTTATCCTGGTAATTATGAAAAAGAAAAATTAATTTCCGGGATTGAGCAAGCCGAAGCATTGGGAGTCACAGTCTTCCATGCAGGGACAAAACTATTAGGTCAACAAATTATGACAGATGGAGGGCGAGTTTTAAACGTCACCGCCATTGGAGAAAATTTCCAGCAAGCTTTAGATAGAGCTTATGCAGGAATTAGATGCATTGAATTTGAAGGAATGTATTACCGCCGTGATATCGGTTATCGAGTCAGGTGAGGGGAGGAGTGAAAGAGGGAAGGAGGGAAGGAGTGAAGGAGTGAAGGAGGGAAGGAGTGAAGGAGGGAAGGAGTGAAGGAGGGAAGGAGTGATAAATTCAAGACTATCAACTGTCAACTGTCAACTGTCAACCATCAACCATCAACCATCAACTATCAATCATCACTCCCTCACTCCTCCCCTCCTCCTTCCCTATTTGCCTAATTAGCTGTTAACTTTTTAGTTGTTGGGGTAAGAAACTGTTACATAATTTTTACCCATAAGTAGACATATCTTACTTTTTGTCTAGTTTTTCTCTAGCCATACGTTCAATTACGTCACTTAGGCTATTAGCACCTAATTCTGTTTGTTTTTCTGACAACCATTTAATAGCTGTATCGGTCAAAGTCATAGTAAATCTACGCTTGTGCTCGTTGTAAATCTTTTTTCTAGGCATAGCTGCAACTGGTGTAACGCTCATATATAATATGATTTCATACATTGGAAGTCGTTCGCGTAGCGTCACCGAATATAACCGTTCTGTAAAGATTGTACGAATGGATAAAGTCGAGTTTAACAAATTCGCGCAATTCCCCGTCCTCAGCCTCGAGCAGGGCGCTTATGTAAGCGAGTCAAAAACGAAACGCCCTATTGCTGATTTTTACCACAGATAAAATAAGCAATGGGGTAGTTGAGTTTTGGACAACATTAACTCTTGAATTTCAACGATCCTTTGTATCTGCTAAATATGTAAATATGATAATATACCATGAATTAGGCATCAAACAGGAGGTGATAATCAATGGCGTTACGTAGAGCAACTTTTAGGTTGTATCCAACCAAGAAAGTGGACAGTTTATTGCACTATCACAGGAGATTGCATCAGGAACTCTACAACGCCGCAGTCTCTAATAGAATCACATCTTACAAAAAGTTTGCTCAATCAGTTTCATACTTGGATCAACAGAATTGCTTGCCTGAGTTTAAACAAGTTTGGACAGAATATAAACAAATCAATTCTCAAGCTTTACAAGCAACATTAAAACCTGTTGATTTTGCTTTTCAGCGTTTCTTTAAAGGTCTAGCAAATTATCCTAACTTCAAGTCAATCCATCGTTATTCCGGATGGAGTTACCCATCTAAAACTGGATGTAAAGTACATAGTATTGGGGACAATGGGTATTTAGAATTAGCAAAAATTGGTCAAATCCAAATGCGAGGTAAAGCTAGAGTTTGGGGGCATCCCAAGGCTTTAGATATAGTTTACCGCAATGGGAAATGGTACGCCTCTATAGTTTTAGATATAGATGATACTTTGCTCAAAAATAACCGTAAAACTGACGATGGGGTAATAGCAATAGACTTGGGATGCAATGATGCAATTGCATGGACTAATGGAGAAGAAAATGGTTTAGTCCCTGCTCCTAGATTCTTGAGAAAAGCAGAGCAAAAAATTAAACAATTAAGTCAGGGTAAGCGACGTAAACCCTCGCCCAATTTCCAGAAAAAACAAACAGCTTCTAGAAGATGGAATCAAGCCCAAAAACAGGTTAGTAACTTATATCGTCAAGTGAAGTCAGAAGGAAGAGGGAAGAGGGAAGAAGGTTTTATGTTTGTCAGGAGCTTGGAGGACTCCCAAACTCCTGATGTCGTAAACGACGGGGCTTGTATCCATAAATTAGAAGGGAAGAAGGAAAAATCCTCCTTCTGCCTTCTGCCTCCTGCCTCCTGCCTGACGAAGGCTTCTGCCTTCGGTCAAAAATCCTTGGCTATGCTGGGGGATGTAGAAACCCCTGGCTCAAACGAAGTTAGCCAGGGGTAGTTCATAATGCTTGTTATTTTTCAAACCATCCGACAAGCGATCGCTAATTGGTGGTCTGAGTTTACTCTCCAGACCAAACTTTTGGCTGCCGCTACGTTAGTTGTATCTTTGGTTATGAGTGGTTTGACCTTTTGGGCGGTGAACACCATTCAACAGGATGCTCGCCTCAACGATACCCGATTTGGTAGCGATTTAGGACTACTTCTTGCTGCCAATGTAGCACCTCTAGTGGCTGAGAATAATCTGACTGAAGTTGCTCAATTTTCTCGACGCTTCTACGGCAGTACCTCCAGTGTCCGCTATATGCTCTACGCTGATGACACAGGGAAAATCTTTTTTGGTATTCCCTTTCTCAATCCTGAAGTGGAAACATCCCTGAGTATTGAAAGGCGGATTAAATTACCAGCTAACTATGCTTCCCACGGGGGTAAACCTATGGTGCGGCAACACATGAGTCCCGGTGGCATAGTGACTGATGTGTTTGTACCCCTGGTGGTAGACAAAAAATATTTTGGTGTGTTGGCAATTGGTATTAACCCCAATCCCACGGCTGTAATTTCCTCGAATTTTACCCGTGATGTGACCATCGCAGTTTTCATCTCCATTTGGGTAATGGTGATTTTAGGGGGAGTAATTAACGCTCTCACCATTACTAAACCTATCAAAGAACTATTGGGAGGGGTCAAGCAAATTGCAGCAGGTAATTTCAAGCAGCGCATTGACTTACCCCTAGGTGGGGAATTAGGGGAATTGATTTTCAGCTTTAATGAAATGGCAGAGCGTTTAGAAAGCTATGAAGAGCAAAATATTGAAGAATTAACTGCCGAAAAAGCAAAACTGGAAACCCTGGTTTCTACCATTGCTGATGGGGCGGTACTGATTGACAATAATATGCAGGTAATTTTGGTTAACCCCACCGCCAAAAATATTTTTGGTTGGGATACGTGTGATGTTGTGGGTAGTAATGTTCTCCATAAATTGCCATCTAAAGTCCAAACAGAAATTACCCGTCCCTTATACGAAATGGCATCGGGGGAGTGTGAAAGTGCAGAATTTCGCATTCACCTCAACGAACCTAACAATAAAACTGTTCGCATTCTCTTAACTACGGTGCTTAACTTACAAAGGGAAAGTATTAAAGGTATCGCCATTACCATACAAGATATTACCCGCGAGGTAGAACTTAACGAAGCCAAAAGCCAATTTATCAGTAACGTCTCCCACGAACTCCGTACTCCCCTGTTTAACATCAAATCTTTTATCGAAACATTACATGAATACGGAGAAGATTTGGGTGTAGAGGAAAGACGGGAATTCTTAGAAACAGTCAATCATGAAACCGATCGCTTGACACGTTTGGTAAATGATGTATTAGACTTATCCAAATTAGAATCTGGGCGTAGTTATAGTTTACAAGGGGTAGACTTAGGGCAGGCGATCGAACAAACCCTGCGAACCTACCAACTCAATGCGAAAGATAAAGGGATTGAACTCATCCAAGATATAGCTCCAGAATTACCTCCAGTAATCGGCAATTATGATTTATTACTACAAGTATTGGCTAATTTAGTCGGTAATGCCCTGAAATTTACCAAAGCGGGTGGAAAAGTAGCTCTGCGTGCTTATCAATTAGCTGCAAAACCCAACTCCTCTAACAAAAAATCTCAAGTCCGAGTGGAAATATCTGATACTGGTATTGGCATTGGTTCAGAGGATCAACAAGCAATTTTTGCTCGCTTTTTCCGGGTAGAAAATCGAGTTCATACCTTAGAAGGTACTGGTTTAGGACTATCAATTGTCAGAAATATTATTGAAGAAAAGCACCATAGCAAGGTTCACTTAGTTAGTGAAGTGGGAATTGGTACAACCTTCTGGTTCGATCTCGATGTCTTCGATGAGGAAGATATATCTAAACTACCAGAAGAAACTGATAACGCAGCAGAACAGTCTGGAGTCAACAAGTGAAGCAGAAAAGAATAGGCAACTACCCCACCGCTCCCGGCGGATGGGGCTTCTGTACTCATAGGGGAGTGCCAAAGCTGAGACAAAAGTCCAAGCTTTGGTCTTACCTCCCCTCCTACAGCAGAGATGGCTGAGCCATCCGTCCTTACGGATATTTCCTCCGGAGAGGCTACGCCAACGCCAGTTGCTCCACTTGGGGAGACCCCAAGACCGCACTGGCTCACTGCCAGTTGCTCCACTTGGGGAGACCCCAAGACCGCACTGGCTTACCTTTAGCATTCTCATACCCCCTGCTCTAATATTTATCGCTGTAAACTATTCAACTTTCTTTAACTGTTGGGATTGAGTGGACATTCAAATTTGTAACCAACACCACGTACAGTTTGAATTAATGCCGGCTGGGTAGCATCGGCTTCAATCTTTTTACGGATTTGACCAATATGTACATCAACAACCCTTTGGTCTCCTACATATTCATAATCCCAGACTTCCTGGATCAGTTCAGCTCGTCGCCACACACGACCGGGATGGCTGGCAAGAAAATGTAATAAATCAAACTCAAGTGCAGTTAAAGAAATTGGTTGACTATTTAATGCCACTTCCCGACGCACCGGATCGATCATTAATTTTTCAAATACCAGACGCTTTTGTTCCGCTGTTGTTACAACTCGCTGGCGGCGCAATATTGCGGCGACTCTGACTTCCAGTTCTCCCAAACCAAACGGTTTGGTAAGATAATCATCTGCACCTTTAGAAAAACCTCGAATTTTGTCAGCTTCATCCGCACGACTAGTGAGCATGAGGACAAAAACGCCATTGCGGCTTTGCATCTCTTGACATAGATTAAAACCGATAACGTCTGGTAAGTTTACATCTAAAATAACCAGATCTGGATTAAATTGCTCAAATAGGGCTAAGGCAGTCTTACCATCTTCGGCAGCCTCCACCTGGTAGCTTTGTTTCATTAAAAAGCGTTGGATTAAATTCCGAACCGCAGGGTCGTCATCAACAACAAGAATCTTGGCTGGAGCCATGACAATCACTTTAAACAAACATTCATAGGATTAACAGACGGATTTGGTATAAACCACGGTTTCCGTTTGGGAAACAATAATAATCTACAAGGCTACGACGGTAATTTCCCAAACTCCGAATATTAAATTAATTCGGATAATAGACAGATGTACATTATTCTGTACTAGATAGCAGCTCCTGTAAGCATTAGTTTTGTTTCCAGTATGTAAGGTAGGTACATCAGTTACAAGACTTCATTAGAGTAAACTAAGTTACTTAGTTAATTCAGTCGTATTACTGTGGAAATTCCTTCAATTTTAAATCTATATGCGACTGGATGGCACAATTTATTGAAAGGATAAGGGAATTATTTTGTTGTCAAGGTATTGTAAATTGCCAAATAACAAACAAAAAGGATATTTTTATCATAAATTAAAGACCTATTAATTTTTTTTCCTCAAATTCTAGAGTAAGACCCTAACTAGTCAACGACATGAGGGGATACACTGAGTTCTGACAATATGTTAAAGTGACTATAGTTAAAATTACTATTTTGGTCAATTTAATCCGTGCTACTATCCCAGTAGGGTGTCAAAATCTAACGGAATATTAGCTTTCGAGCCAATTAAAACATTAATTTGTTTTTTTCTGCAAAGGTCAAAGATTGCCGACGATAGAGGCAGAACTAATAAACTCACCATGAGCGATCAAAATCCCTACGAAACACTTGGGGTATCAGAAGAAGCTACCTTCGATGAAATTCAAGAGGTTCGCAGTCGTCTGCTGGAAGAGTACAGTGACGATGGTAAACGTCTGGAAATGATTGAAGCTGCCTATGATGCGATTTTAATGGAACGCCTGCGGATGCGCCAAGAAGGTAAAATTAAAGTACCCGAACGCATTCGTTTTCCAGAACGCCTAGTTCAAGCACTTCCAAAAGAAGCATCAACCCCACGAGAACAGTCCCCCGCATGGCTACAAAACATACTAGCTCAACCTTCACTGACAGATATTCTTTGGCCTGGAGCATGGTTTTTAGGCTTAAGTGCTATTAGTGTGTTTTACTCAGCTGGAGGTGACACAATGCTACAGCTGGTACTGATTGTTGGTGTAGGAGTTAGCGTTTATTTTCTTAGTCACAAAGAAGGCAAGTTTGGTAAATCTGTTTTATTGACTTTGCTAACTCTGATTGTTGGTTTAGTTGGTGGCGGACTACTGGCTGGTTGGCTGTCTCCACAGCTAGAATCTATTAGTTTAGGAGCAAATCAGTTTTCTACGGTGGTCAGTTTTATATTGTTATGGTTGGTGAGTAGCTTTTTGCGCTGATTCTTTTTGTGTATGGGTGGGTGAGTTCGTCTTCGCTCACCCATTAACCCAGTGAAATTCTCCGCACCGCATAGAAGCTTGAAGAATTTCGCGTCAGAGGTTAACCCATGAACTATTTATCCTATCTGTTGTAGTGAATTTTCTAGAACTAAGTTCACGGCGGAACTAAAATCTTTAACAATTAAGTCTGGTTGTTGGAGTTCTAACTGGGTGCGATCGCGGATACCACATTCTACCGCAATTACTTTCATCCCATGTCTTTTCGCCGCCGCAATATCAGCTTCAGTATCTCCAATCATCCAAGTGTCATAAGCTGCTGGCATTTCCCTTAAAGCCCGTGACATCAGCAATGGCTTATCCTCTACATCAGAGGTTTTAATGTAGCCATTACTCAAGCAATAACGACGATTTTCTGGGAAAAATTGACCCAAATCGTACTGGTTGAAGGCATAATTTAACTCTCTGACTCGGCGCATAGTCATCACTGCTAAATCTAGACCGGCTTGTTGAATTTTTCGTAGGCTATCCAACGCACCTACTGCTAGGCAGTCATACTGGAAGTAAGGCTGTGTATGTACGGTTTGTCGCCGCATTTGGGCAAACTCTTCTGCTTGAGCTGCATCTAATCCAGAAAGAATCCCAATCTGTGTTTCTCCAACGCGCGATCGCTTCAACTGCCAAAATTCTGCTTTCGTTAGTTCTTTAACTGGCTGCTGCCGATCGCGTGTTTTCTCTAAACAAATTTGATAAACGCGATAATAACGTTCAGATACATCAACTATAGGACCGTCAAAATCTGTAATTATTCTTAACATTTGTTTGTAATGTAAATTTTATTAACAGATTAGCTCAATTACAGTTGTGTTTTAGTTTTAAATATTTGATAGATAAATTATATATTCTTAATCAAAAGTAAACTATTCAAGGGAATAGGGAATAGGGAATAGGGAAACATGGAACAGCGGATAAGTGTGGTGGGGGATTGAACCCACCACCAACGGGAGCATCCCCAATATTAGGGGACTTCTGGGATACCATTAACTAACATAGCGATCGCGGTAGTAAGCTAGAATTTGCTCTACCTGTTGAGTGCGAGAGGGTTCATAATCAACCCACAGTCCACTGATTTGGCTCTGTTTGTAATCAAATTCTGGGGATGATTGGGGAATTAATTCCACCTTCACCCCTTCTAATTGACGTAAATGAGCTGCTATCTCGCGGTAAATTGCCAAAGGTACATTAGCAAATTCAATTTTCTCTCGTGTCTCCATATTTATGAAGCTTCCATAGAAATAGTTGTTGGCTCGGGTAGTGTTAACGAATTCGCTGCTTCAGTGGAAGCCTCAGTTGATTTCGGATTAACAGCACCTTCTCCTACCATTTTTGCAACTTCTATACCATATTGTTCCAGAATTACCGTAGGTTCTGAACCTTCATTCATTTCAATCCGTTTAATCAACAGACCATTGGCTAATCTTTGTCCCGCTTGTACGTAACGGCTGGTGGGTTCATCTGGAACTTTAATAATTGCTTGGGGTTCCTTGCCAATTAACACCACCCCTGACACAGAGACAGCTTGAGCCAACTTTGGTTGTGGTGGTGGCGGTAATACTGGCACCAATTTTGGACTTGGAACTACTTGGGGCAAAACCTTCGGTAGTACAGGAGTTAATTTTGGTTTCTTCAGCGATGCAGAAACAACGACTTTTTTATTGCTCGCTTTTGGTTTTGGTTTTGGTTTGGGTTGTTGGGTTATTTTTTTCGGTTTTTTCTTGAGAGTAGTTAGGGTGGGCAAAACCGGAACAGGTCTTTTGGCAGGGACGACCCCCGTACTGCCAGGTAAAATAGGAACTATCTGCCCATCAATTTTGGCAAACGGGTCTGAACGACCTTTGGATACCACTGCTTCCCTTTCCTTGGCATTCGTAGGTTGAATCAGATTAGATGCTGTGGAAGCAACTGTCAAAGATCCATTTTTGCCTGGAACCACTGGATTTTTAAAAGGCTGGGCAGCAGCTTTTTTTTTCTTTTTGGGTGTATTGATTGATGGAGGAGGATTGCTAGATTGTTGTTCGCCTTCTGAAGAACAGGAAGCAATTAGCAAAGACAAAATAGCAAATAACGTAATTTTGAAATATTTGTGGAAATATATGCCCATTAGCTGTTCTCAAAAGCTATAGGAAATTTTGTTTTGAAATCTACCTAATGAAATTTGTATCAAAGGTGAGTTCCGATTCCGTTATAACCTAACTTATGTGTATTGATGGCAAATTCATATGCCTAAACCTTGTCTACCTTGAGAACCGTAGTGTTAAAACCATCGTTAAATTAAGGTTAAAGGAAGTTCGGTGAAATTAATCGTCTGTCAAAACCATAATATGTTTCAATGAGTCCAATCCTTTCTTAACTCTACGGGAAACCGTAACCACACTAATACCTAAACGATCTGCAACTTGTTTTTGTGTTAGATCCTGCAAAAACACAAACTCCAAAACTTCACGGGTACGTTGTTCTAGTTGTACAAGCCCCTGTTGCAACCGGAGTCGATCTTCTTGCGCTAGTTGGAAACTACGATAACGGTGGTCGGGAACTAGTTCTCCCAAGCTGGTAGAACCCTCCTCTCCATTTTGTATGGGTACATCTAGACTCAAAGGAGAGCGGTTTGCCCATGCTAGTTTTATTTCTTGCCACTCTTCTGGAGAAACCTCCAGTGCAGCTGCCAATTCCTTATCCGTAGGTTGGCGATTATATTTTTCTCGTAAAGAACGGGAAACTCCTATTGCTTGTTGTTGTAATGCTAACCAGCGTCGAGGAATGCGTACTGTCACGCCTTTATCCCGCAAATAGTGTTGAATTTCACCACGAATGTAGGGAATAGCAAAGGAACTGAAGGCATGACCCTTAGTAATATTAAATTTCTCAATTGCCCGAATCAAACCAAGACAACCTATTTGGAGTAAGTCATCGTAACTTTCATGGCATTGATTCATCCAATAGTAAGCCTCTTTTCTTACAAGCCCAAAATTAAGTTTGACTAACTGGTTGCGAATATTTGCTGTACGAGACTGCTGATACTCTCGCAACAACTGCCAAGTTTCATACTTCAGTTCATTAGTAACTGTGGTTGGCATAGCACCGTAATTAATTAAATAATTGGTAAAGAACACTTCAGATTAAAGTTTTGAGAGCATATGCTCGCACGAAAATCAGCTACCTCTTGCAGATTTAGGCTTGCACATATATGGCCATATCTCTGGCAACAGTTAACTCGATAACCCAATTAACGTGAATTTTAGGAGATGATTTTGTATGTGCTGTAGTTTTTCTTGACTACATAGAAACAAGATAGAAAAGTTGTTACGAAAGTAAGAACCGAAATTTTACTTAATTTGAGTAATTAATAATTAAGTTCATGTATGAATGATGAATCAAAAGTATTATTATTTTTTTTTCTTATAGTTTGTTTGATTTAACAAAGTTTTTATTATGAAAAATAGACAATATATTAAAAATATAAATATATTTTATGTTTGAGTTTATTTATAAAAATATAAGTATCTGAACGCGATCGCTTGTAGTTCGTCTGGGGACAAGGGGAGGGGGACAAATTTTTCTTTATTACTTATTGCTTATTACTCCATCATCCTTCACTCCTACCCTGCACCGAAGCCGCTACGCGTCTACACTCTTTCACTCCTTCACTTCCCCTCACTCTCTCGTCTTCAGTACAGCAATTAAATCCAAATGAACCAACTGACGACGGACTATGAATCCAGAAATTATGGCAGCGATCGCAATAAATATAAAGGCGAATCCATAGGAAGTTTTGGTAATTACTAGGGGAAAGCGGTAGAGCTCAGAGCTATAACTCAAGGACATTAAGGCACATAAGCCAAAGCCAATCACAGATCCCAGGGGAATGGCTAACCCAGTTAATACTGCCTGTTCCCCCAACAGGATAATGGCTACTTCTGCTTGATTAAACCCAATCACCCGCAAAGTTGCCAGTTCTCGCCCCCTTTCAGAAAGGGCTATGCGGGTAGCATTATAAATAATTCCAAAGGCAATAATGCAGGAAAATATTACCAACACAGTAGTAAAAATACTGAGGCTACCAGCAATGGTTTCTTGGAAGCGAGCGATCGCCATTTCCCGCACAGATACCCCTGTGACTGCTGGGGTGCGTTTCAGGAGGGCATAGAGGCGGTCTAGTTCTAGGGAGTCGGCTGAAAGATAAGCTCCAGAAATCGTCCCCCCTTCTTGCATCAACCGATTTAAGGCGTGGATGTCCATATATGCAGATACGCCAATTAATTCATCCAATAGCCCAGCCACGGCAACGGTACGGGTTGGTCTTGCTCCTTCTAACACCTCCACAGTCAGCATATCCCCTGGTTTGACTCCCAGAATTTCTGCCAGTTTCCTGGTTAAAATTACCCCTTCTGGAGGTAAATTAACTGGGTGTAACTGCTGATCCAACAGTCGCCGTAGTTGTGCCCCCGGTTCAATACCCGTTAAACCTAGGCGATAGGTACGGTGTTCAAACCGTAACTTAGCGGGGACACTGCGGAATACTTCTGCCTTGAGTACCCCTGGTAAATTCTCAACTTCATAGCGCACCCTGGCAGGACGGGGTTCGTTAAACACAATCATCACATCCTCTCGCTGGATATGGCGAAACTGGACATCAATCATGTATTCCATAGCATCCACAGAATAGTGACCAATGACCAAGATGGCAACGGCAAGGGCAATTCCCAGGGTAGAAAGGGATGCTTGGATGGGCTTACGTTCCAAATTCCGCAAAATCATTCGCCCGGTGGGGGAAAGTAACTTTTGTAACCCGATTCTTTCAATGATGGTAGGGCGAAATCGGGCAGGTGGTTCGGGACGCATGGCCTCTGCTGGAGGTAAAGAAACTGCCTTGCGGACAGCAGTAATAGCACCGATAACAGCAGCACCAACACTAATAGCGATCGCCCCCAAAATCAAGCTCATACTAGCTTGATAACGGAGGATGGGGAAGGAGAAAAATCGGGTGTAATTCTCAGTGACGGCAATACCAAACCACAGTCCCACAGCAGTTCCCAGGCTTCCCCCCACCAACACAATTGCCAACACAAACTTGAGATAATGCCAAGCGATCGCTCTATTGCTGTAACCAAAGGCTTTAATCACAGCAATTTGATCCCGTTGAGTGCTAATCAAGCGGGAAAGTAACATATTTAACAAGAAGGCGGCGATGCCTAGGAAGATAGAAGGGGCAACGGTGGCAGTTCCTTGTAACATGGCAATTTCTTCCGAGAGGAAGCGGTTAGAAAGTTGGTCTTTGCGGGGGTATGCTCCAAAACCTCCGTACCTTTCCAGGAGCCGATCCAAACGAAAAATTACATCTGCTTCCACAGCATTGGGCATTAAGGTCAGGGTAACATCATTGAACGCCCCATCCTGATTAAAAGCCGTTCCCAAAGCCTCCCTTCCCATCCAAAAAATGCCAAACCGTTGATTATCTGGGAATATATCCCCCGTCCCCTGAATGGCATAGACGTACTCTGGAGACATGGCGATACCTACAATTCGCAGCTTTTGCCAGCGTCCATTAATCACTGCGCCTATGGTATCATTTAAATCCAGGTTATTAGCTTTGGCAAACCCCTCACTAACTAATACCTCATCCGCCTTATCCCCTTGAATATACCGTCCCCGACGCAGATATAGGTCATTGAGCATGGGCATTTGTCGCGGGGGTATAGATACCAACCGCCCAATAGCTGGTTCTTCCCTGCCTTGGATATCTAAATTTACATCCGCTACCACCCGCGTTTGTACCTGAGCCACACCGGGAATTGCCTCTATCTGAGTTCTTAATGATTCTGGTGCCCGTTTTACTTGGGCAAACACCTCCGCAAGGCGATACTGTTCGTAGTATGTTGCTTGGGTGAGTTTGAGGGATTCATAGGCACTTTGCATACAGACAAAACTGGCAATTCCACAAGCCACCACCAGAGCAATGGCAATAATTTGTCCTCGCCAGTGGAGGAAATCACGTAGGAGTTTTTTGTCGAGGGGGGTCATAAAAATTGCCCCTGATACTTACAAACTTGCTCGGACTAAAATCAGATATTTTTGTATAGATTAATTATAGAATCCCTTTTATTTTAGTCGGGATACATTGCTATGCCCATTGTGGGGAGTGTGGGAGGTGTGGGAAGTGTGGGGAGCAGAGGAAATCACTCCTCTACCTGGAGCCAGTTAAGTAAATCTTCCATACCAGTAAAATCCAATAAAGCTTCCCCAAGAGCTTCTAATTGATTGAGACAAAGAGATTGTACCCGCTGTTGTAATTGTGGTGATAACTCTCCCACTCGTCTTTGTAGTAGCCGTAGGATAATTGTCTGTTCCCCTTCTTGTCTACCTTCTTGTATCCCACGCTCATAACCTATGCGCTCACCTGTAGTCACGTATCTCATAGTACGCTCCTGCTCAAATTGCTTGAATTCTTCCCAAAACTGATTTTCTAATGCCTTTGGCAATATCATAACCCAATCAATAAATCGATACAGGTTGCGGATATCCTGCTCTTGCAAGCCTAAATCATAAAGCCTGCGAATTAAGCTAAATTTCCATGTTTTGCGTTCCTGTGGTTGTTTTTGTGTTTGCTGTGTTTTCAAATGCGCCATTACCACAGTCGCAAAGGGATTATTGCTCTGTTCTAACTCAGTCCAGCGATTTTCATAATCTAATAGTTTGATACTCTCAAATTCAAACAATAGGCGAGTATGAGGATAATTATAACTGTAATTGTTTGGTCGCCATTGGCGGTTACTGTCACATAAAATTGCGAGGCTAGTTGCTGGTTGTTCAAACCTGTCAAAGATGCGAAAGTTGTAGGTAAACATCCGCTTGGTAAAGTCGTCTTCTTTTGTCGCCTGAATTTCAATATGCACTAATAACCACAATTCTTGTCCTTGGGTGCGCCAAACTTTAACTAATTTGTCTGCATACCTTTTACCTTGTTCGGCTCCTCTGGATATTTGTTGAAATTCTTTATCTAAAAATTCATAGGGACGTTTCCAATCAATTAATGCAGCGGTTTCAGGAAAAAAGAACTGCATGGCTTGGGGAAAGTAAGCTTCTAACACTTCTTTCCAGGGACTATCAAAATCCGCACGTTCATTAACATCACTCATGAATTATATTCAATTTGACGAGGATCTGTTTCAGGAGGATGTAAACCTGCTTTCACCCAAAAACTTCTTGCACTTTGAATTGAATCTTCTTCTGGATAACCTGTATCATTGAGGTCAAGTCTTTGACAAGTAGAACGACCAACAGGTGTAATTCCTATTATTCTTTTACCATCCATAGACCAGATAAAATGCTCTGACCAAGCTGAAGTACGAGGATTGTATAAGGATACTATTGTTTGAGTTTCTGGATCAAATCCAGCCACAAAGTTGTATCGGCGTTCATTGCAGCGACGACAAGCTAAAGCAAGATTTTCAATATCATCAGAACCACCAATAGATTTTGGTATTATATGGTCTATAGTAAATCTTGTAGTACAAATGCGTTCTGGAGAATGGCAATACTCACAAAGATAATTTGCTCATTTGCGGATCAATTCTCTAGTAACATCATCAATGGTCATTTTTCTGCCACCAACATGGCATTTATATGAGTAAAAATTCTGTCGAGTTCACCAATTGATTCTAATTCAATTACTTCTTCCAATGTGAGTAAATCAGCTTTTTTCCGTTCCAGAAGTTCTTCCATTCGCTTTTGCAATTCATCATTAAATTTGAATAGCTGGAATTTATCCACCTTTTCGACTCTGATGTTGCCAAGTAATGATGAAGGTTTAGCGATGACTGTCGTCATGATAGCTGTGCGAACTTGTAAAGCTTAATTACCAATTATAAGGCATTAAGTCAATTTATATAGATTTCCATTTACCCGAAAAAGTACATTAGGCTGATGACATACTGCTAATAATTTCAGGAAAACTCATTACAAACAACCCGCAGTCCTATGCCGATATCAACAATGTCTGGGAGAACTTTGGCTTTGATTAATCGGATTAAGGGTTTTAATGGCAACAATATCGTTTGTATCTTTGCTTGTAGCCAGGTAAGTGACACCATAGCCACCTCCACCGAGTACCTTTTGAATGGTAAATTTACCGTCTTGCAGTTGTTGATTGGGTTGCCAAAGTTGCATATTTCCTGTTGGGAATGTTTTTTACAGGATTTAGTAGTATTTTACTTTAACTACATGGCAATCCCTAGGTTTCCCGATGAAGAATGTGTTTATTTTTTGATTATTTTGATAAATCTTGATCCAATAAACCACTACAGATACTTAATATATGTTTGCCAATGACAAGGGCGCAGGCATTGCGCCCCTACATAGGTTCTTAAGGTAACCAGGGATACTGACGAAAATTAGGAGGACGCTTTTCCAGAAATGCCTGTTTACCCTCTGCACCCTCTTCCGTCATGTAATAGAGTAAAGTGGCATTACCTGCCAATTCTTGTAACCCTGCTTGTCCATCACAATCAGCATTAAACGCTGCTTTTAAACAACGGATAGCAATGGGACTTTTTTCTAATACTTCTCTTGCCCACTGGATGCCTTCAGCTTCTAATTGTTCCACCGGCACAACACAATTAACTAAACCCATGTCCAATGCTTGTTGGGCATCATACTGACGGCAAAGAAACCAAATTTCCCGTGCTTTTTTTTGCCCCACAATCCGGGCGAGGTAACTAGCGCCAAAACCACCATCAAAACTACCTACTTTGGGACCAGTTTGCCCGAAAATAGCATTATCAGCAGCAATGGTAAGGTCACATACTAAATGTAAAACATGTCCGCCCCCGATCGCATACCCGGCTACCAAGGCAATTACTACTTTGGGCATGGAACGGATCAGGCGTTGTAAATCTAGCACATTTAAACGGGGCACACCATCATCGCCAACATACCCTGCTTTTCCCCGCACACTTTGATCCCCACCTGAACAGAAGGCATATTTCCCATCTGTATGAGGACCATAACCAGTTAATAATACTACGCCTATAGTAGTATCTTCACGGGCATCTAAAAAAGCTTCATATAGTTCAAATACTGTTTGGGGACGGAAAGCATTACGTTTGTGGGGACGGTTGATGGTAATTTTGGCAATGCCATCGGCTTTGTGATAAAGGATATCTTCGTAGGTTTGGGCGGTTTGCCAGTCAATTTGCATTGTGTTTATGAGCAATTATGATTTATCAGCCATTAGTTATTATCTATTGGGCATTGCTAAATTTGTATATGAAATTGAAAAACTATAAATATATCCTTGTAGGCAGAGTTTATACTTTGGCACTTTCAAATCCTCAAACCTTTACTAGCAAAGAATTTAAGCACGATATCTGACATCTTGCACGCCTCGTATTTATACTGATTTATTATGCTATTAATAAACATATATTTTTATCATCAACAGGAAAAATTAAGTTTTTTAGCCTGCCTAGGCAGGCTTTGTTTGTATAGCCTTACCCTTCTAGGGTGCAGGTACAAGATATAAGATATAAGATATAGGAATAGAATATCTGAATCGTTGCCATACCCATATATAGCTTTCATAAATTTCAGTATATTTATCACTGATATTTAGGATTTTTCCAGATAATATTTTAATCAATACAGCAAATTTCAGTTGATTGCAATACACTCATCTCTTTTGTTAGAAAAAGTGTATAACTATAGCGGTTTATCACATATTTTTATGGTAAAAGGGTAAGACTTTTTATTCTCCCTACCCCTAAATTAGGGATAAATGTATTCAATACAAATTAAATTTGTTGCAGCGATATTTATTGAAAAAAAATCTAGATTTTTTTTGTATTTTCTCAAACAAGACCATAAATTTTATCAAGAAGTATAACTCAACTTGTTTAATATACTTTAGGACTTACGCAACTGGCATATATTTACTGTAGGGTGCGTGACGCTGCGATCATATTTGAACGTAACAATGAGACTTGTAACCTCACGCACCAATCACCAATTGTGACACACAACTTTAGTCCTGATACTTGTTAGAGTAAAATCATACAAAATTACAATCATAGTCTTTTCGTGCAAACGATATTACTTCATATAAATTTTATAAAATCAATTTGTAGTAGCGATAATTAATTAAAGATGCAACTTTTTCTAGCAGAAGAATTAGCTGAAATAGGGGCAATAAAATCTGATGCCCGCCATCTAACACTAAATGGTATATCTTATTGCCGTGGTACTTCATTTTCTCAAAAAGTACAAGCTATAGCAGAAAAACTTTGTCAGGATTATATAAAACAAAATATTAAGTGTTTCTTAGTTAAAGATGGAAATATACTTACCCTCTGGATATCACAACCAGACAAATTAAATAGTGATGTCAAGCCAATACATCCATCTCCTAAAGTTGTAGTCTCTAGTGAAGCCACAGCCTCTACTTCTCAAGTAAAATCCCAGACAATTCCTAAAGAGAAAGAGCGAACAATAACCTATAAAGGAAAAACTTATAAGGCTAATACGACTACTCAACCTTCTGGTGAGGTTCCGATGGACAGTAAAACAGAAACCCCTAAAAAAAAACGTATGTATCGTGGTCGAGCATATTAATCTCATTCACAAACTTTACAAATTACGTAAACAATCGCTGGTAAAAGTAGCTATTTGATAGTGATGATATTTGATTTTATTTTTCGATTGAATATTTATTAATCTAGCTGAATGAATCAACAAAAAACTTCCGTATCTTCTAAAGATTTATGCTGATTTAGCATCAGTAATACATCAATCAGGGATAAATATCTATATATTTAATTAAAAGCATCATGGGTGAACAAAAAATAGAATTAAAACAATTAGTTAATGGGTTACATAAATTATCTCAAATACAATATAATGGCAAACTCAATATAAAAGGAGAAAAAGGTCAATCATGGAGCCTTTATTTTCGTCTGGGGCGTATGATTTGGGCAACAGGAGGTATACATCCATTTCGGCGTTGGCGTAGACAAATGGCTTTATATTTGCCCAATATAAATTTGTCAGAAAATTATTTAAATTCTGAAGATATAGAATTAGAATATTGGGATTATATTTTTTTGACAAAATTATTTCAACAACAAAAAATTAAGCATGAGCAAGTTAATAAAATTGTCAAATCAATCATACTAGAAGTATTATTTGATATATCACAACAATCCGTATTTACTTCCGTCATATGTGAGCGTTTTCCCAGTCATCTTTTTGATAAACCCATAAGTTTTGTCAATGTAGATTTGTGTTTAAAAATAATTATGCAATCCAGAAAAGCTTGGAGAGAAGCTGGGTTAGCAAACCTTTCACCTAATTCTGCACCGTTAATTAATAGAGCGGAACAACTGGAAAAAATGCTTAATCCTGCTACTTACAAAAACTTTGTTAATTTAGTGAATGGCAAATATACTTTGCGAGATTTAACTGTCAAAATGGGGAAAAGTGAGCTTTCTGTCTCCCGTTCATTACTTCCCTATATTCTCAAAGGAATTGTCAGATTAGTAGAAGCACCCGATTTAGTACTGAAAATACATCACTCCCAAGAAAAGCCAACAGTTACCAAAACCAACACTGAAAATATACCATTAATAGCTTGTGTAGATGATAGTCCTCAAATATGTCAAATCATAGAGAAAATTATAGTTTCCCGTGGTTTGAGGTTTATTAGTATTACAGACTCAGCAAAGGCTCTGTCAATATTAATGAAACAAAAACCCGATCTAATTTTTTTAGATTTAGTAATGCCAGTTGCTAGTGGTTATGAAATATGTACTCAATTAAAACGTACATCTATATTTAACAAAGTACCTATAATTGTTATTTCTGCTAGTGAAAGTTTAGTAGATACAGCTCGTGCCAAAGCAGCTAAAGTAATGGGAGCAACGGATTTTATTAATAAACCTATCCTGACTCATAAAGTTTTGAGGATGATTGATAAATATTTGTATTCTCAACCAGAAGTTTCTCAAAGCATACTTAAAACTGTTTCTAGTAAATAATGAATTTTCATTGCTATATATGCATTAAATATCTAATCTTTATATTTTAATTTCGGGTCTACTGAATAAAATATAGCACTACGCAATTAGGTTAGGGCGTATTTTCAAACCCAAAATTAGTATCAATTGTAGGGTGGGTTGAGGAACAAAACCCAACAAATCGGATGAAGAATGTTGGGTTTCACTTCGTTCCACCCAACCTACACAATAGTTTGAAAACAGTCCCTAGCCCTTTGACTTCGCTCAGGGCTAACGGTGAGCGAAGTCGAACCGTTAGGACATTGTTGAATGCAGCAAACCTATGAACAGTAAACTTATACCAAGTTGCGTTCTATCATAGTAGTTCGAGTCAATGAGATTGCTTCCTTACGTCGCAATGACTGGGTACTATCTTTGAATGCAACTTAGTATTACTTATTACTTGCGCGTAGCACTATAAAATCACATATTGCACCACAAGATGTGAACTCCCCGACTTATGGCATAAGTCGGGGAGCTTGTTTCTCACAAATGATTTAATTGGTTGATTTGATGGCAACCAATACTAACTAGAAGTGGCTAGTTGTTTCTCTGGAACCTGGGTATATTCTGCAACAATACTACGGAATTGTTCCCCTTCAATGGTTTCTTGTTCCACCAATATATCTACTAATTTGTCAACCAAAGGACGGTTCTGGCGGATGATGTTACAAGCTTCTTGGTAACAGGAAATGGCTATTTCTCGCACTTTGTTATCTATTTTTGATGCCATTTCTTCTGAATATTCCGAGCGATGACCCCAGTCCCTCCCCAAAAAGACATCATTATTTTGGGTTTCCAATGCTACTAACCCCAAATCGGACATCCCGTACATAGTCACCATTTTCCGGGCAAGATTTGTTACCGATTTCAAATCGCCACTGGCTCCTCCTGTGGTTTCCGCTTCACCAAAAACTTCAGTTTCTGCGGCTTTGCCTCCCAAAGTCATGGTAATGTTGTCCTTGAGCCAAGCACGGGTATAAAGACCACTATCAATAGTTTCTTCGTTGAAGATTAATTGGGAGAAACCACCCACACCGCCGGAGCGGGGAATAATTGTCACCTTGTTCAAGGGATCTGAGTGTTCTAGCAGGGTAGCTAGTAAAGCGTGTCCAATTTCGTGATAGGCAATTAATCGCTTTTTCCGGCTATCTAACAGAGGATTGAGGGTTAATCCAATGGTCAGGCGATCGATCGCATCATCAATTTCTAGTTGGGTAATTGCCTCTTTTCTTCTCCGTGCGGTTAAAATCGCGGCTTCGTTGAGCAAGTTAGCTAAGTCTGCACCGGTAAAACCAGGTGTGCGGCGAGCCACAATTTCTAAGGAAACTGAGGGATCGATTTTTTTGTTACGGGAATGCACTTGTAATATTGACAGTCTACCTTTGCGATCGGGTGCATCTACAATTACTTGTCTGTCAAATCTACCGGGACGTAATAAGGCAGCATCCAAGACATCGGGACGGTTAGTGGCAGCAATAATAATGATACCCGTATTACCTTCAAACCCATCCATTTCCGTTAACAGTTGATTCAGGGTTTGCTCCCGTTCGTCATTACCACCACCAATACCAGCACCCCGCTGCCTACCAACGGCATCAATTTCATCAATAAATATCAAACAAGGGGCACTTTCTTTCGCTTTCTTAAATAAATCCCTCACCCTGGAAGCACCCACACCAACAAACATTTCCACAAATTCTGAACCGGAAATGCTGAAAAATGGTACTCCCGCTTCCCCTGCGATCGCTTTTGCTAGTAAAGTTTTACCAGTACCAGGAGGTCCCACTAACAGCACACCTTTGGGAATCTTCGCTCCTACAGCAGTAAATTTCTCTGGCTGCTTGAGGAAGGTAACAACCTCTTGTAATTCTTCCTTGGCTTCTTCAATCCCCGCCACATCATCAAATATGACTCCCGTTTTTGCCTCCATTTGAAAGCGAGCCTTGGTTTTACCAAAATTCATTGCTTGACTAGAAGCATTGGTAGTACGACGCAAAAACAATAAAATTACTGTTAGCAGCAGAAAAATCCACATTAGAGGAATCAGTAGCTCTACAACGGATTTACTGTTGGCAGAAGAAGCCTCGGCAAAGTCAACTTGATTCTTTTTGAGTTTGTTAAGTAATTCTGTATTTCGGTTCAATAACTTGACTTTAATGGTACCTGCGTCCTTCTGTTGCTGGTCAGATTTTAATTTGACCCTGGCTACCTTTTCTGTTTCATCAATATCTACTTTCTGAACCTCTCCTTGATCGATTTTCTGAAGTAACTCGCCATAGGTAAGAGAATTAGGTTTTGCTTTCTGCGCCAGCGCCGGAGTACTTGCTACCACCCCCGGCAATATAGTCAAACTAGCTGCCAGCATACTTGCTAACCCCAAGTTTTTAGTGGTGCTGGGTCTTTTTTTCATGGATGCTTTTTTTGCCAAATTGGTCATAACAATTACCCTTTATCTGTTGCCATTCGCAGAGTGCTGATTTGTATGGCTGTTTTTTCGCAATATTTGAATAAATAACCTTTCTTTAATTTAGTGTAACTTCCGTAAACTGCTATTCCCACTTTTCTCCCGTATCCATTATTCAGTCAATCCAAAATCGATCGCAACTCCACAGCATATTCAGTGGTAATTACGAAATTTTGCATAGAAATTTAACAAATTGATTGTGACTTTAGTTACAGTTTACCTCTTGCTGCCTGAATTGGTACGAAATTTTTACGGTTAGATCCCCGACTTCTTTAAGAAGTCGGGGATCTGCGATCCTTCACTATTCGCCAACAACATCCTTTAGCCTAAGGAACTGATATTTGACATTTTCATTCACCACTAGTTAAAATCTAATCAAACTCATAACGACTTCGCTTTAATCCCAAAGAAAGTCAGCGTGATGCAAGTCAAATAGTTATTGTGAGATGAATTATGGTGAAAATAGTTGGTATTAACGGCAGTTTAAGAGCTGAATCTTACAGCTACCAGGCTTTATATTTAGCTGCACAAAGGGTAGAAGCCTTAGGTGCAGAAGTGGAAATTTTAGATTTAAGGCAGATGCAGTTGCCATTTTGTAATGGTGGGGAAGAATATGCTGATTACCCGGATGTAAAACGGATGCGAGATGCTGTCAGCAGTGCTGATGGGTTAATTTTAGCAACACCGGAGTATCATGGTAGCGTCAGTGGAGTACTGAAAAACGCCCTAGATTTGATGAGTTTTGACCATCTATCTGGTAAGGTAACAGGATTGATTAGCGTCCTGGGAGGACAACCCAATAGCAATGCTCTGAATGATTTAAGATTAATTATTCGTTGGGTTCATGGATGGTGTATACCAGAACAAATAGCCATTGGTCAAGCTTGGAAAGCTTTTAGCCCTGAAGGCAAGCTGTTAGATGAAAAACTCTGCCAACGCTTCGATCAATTTGCTCAAAGTTTGGTGGAAAATACTAGCAAACTCCGAGGGGTAAATTAAGTATTAATTTACTCATTGCTAATTATCAATGATAAGGGGAAATACAATGAATCCTTTACTAATAACTACTAGAGTAATTATTTTTTTTGCGATCGCATTCATTCTTGCTAGTTTAGTAGAATATTGGATGCATCGCCTGATGCATGTTTCCCCGCGTATTGGCGAGCGTCACCGGGATCATCATCGGCGTAACGAAGGACAGGGGGTAGTTGGGGAATTTTTGGACTATGTAAAAGGTAGTGCGATCGCTATGGGTGTAATGTTCTTTTATACTTGGGATGCTGGCATTGGTTGGTTATTGGGTTCCTTGTGCTATGCTGCCTTTTCTGCCTATGCTCATCAACTACAACACGAAAATCCGACCAAATGTTTCTGGATGAAAATGCCAGTGCATTACGTACATCATAAATATGGGATGTGGGAGCATAATTTTGGTTTAGCTCTAGATTGGTGGGATCATGTATTTGGTACTTATAAACCAGTGGAATGGTTAACAGAGAAAGAAACCGAGCAACCGGAACGGGGATATTTACAATTGAAGTGGCGATAATCCGATTTGGGATTGGCTACTTTATTCTCTAGTTTTCCAGAACTATCAAAATATAATGGGAGGGTGAGAACCCCGCTCGTTTTTAACCAGGGGATGAAACCCGACTCAAAGGGATTTATCACGAGCGTTTCTCCCGAAGATAGTATGACTACAAAATATGATATTATCTTGTAGGAGGTGCTCAACAGTGTTAACTTTAACTTACGAATACAAAGCCAATCCGACACAAGAGCAAATTAAATTAATCGAACATACATTAGATGTATGTCGCAAAGTTTGGAATTTTGCTTTGTGTGAGCGAAAGGATTGGATTAATTCTCGAAAGTCACCTGTTAACACTTGTTCAATAGCCTCCGAGTACATCATTGGTGCAGACGCACCTTACCCAAACTACAACAGGCAAGCTAAATCTCTCACCCAAGCTAAAAAACATTATCCAGAACTGACAACTGTTAATGCTCAAGTACTGCAACAGGTATTAAGGAAACTGGAGACAGCATTTATTGATATGAAACGCAAGGGAATGGGATTCCCCCGTTTCAAAAATTGGTACAGAATGCGTTCTTATGTTTATCCTCAACTTGGGAAAGGGGAGATATTGAAGGGCAATCAAATTAAGTTGCCTCAAATTGGGTGGATGGAGTATGTTCAGTCCCGGAAAATACCTGAGGGTTTTGTAATCAAACAGGTTAGCGTTGTTCGCAAAGCATCTGGATATTTCTTGATGTTCACCCTCGAATCTAATGCCAAGGTTCCTGACATTGTTCCTGGTGGGCATCCTGTGGGATTAGATTTGGGATTGGACAAATTTGTTGCAACTTCTGAGGGTACCTTAATTGAACGTCCTAGATTTCTTTTAACCCTACACCGCAAGCTGAAACTGGCGAGCGACCCCGCGTCGGCGTAAGACGCAAGGGAACGCGCGAGCTGCTGCAACGTAGGTTAAAGAAAAAACACAAGGGGTCAAACAATCGTCACAAATTAAATCGTCAGATTGCAAGATTACATCAACGTATTTGTGATACTCGCAAAGACTGGCATTTTAAGTTAGCTCATAAGCTTTGCGATGAAGCAGGAATGATTTTTGTTGAAGATATTGATTTCCGTGTGTGGGCTAGGGGGATGTTTTGTAAGCACACCCTTGATGCTGGATTTGGGCAATTTGTTTCAATCTTGCAATGGGTATGTTGTCAGCGGGGTGTGTATTTTGCCAAAGTCAACAAAGACTACACATCTCAAGTTTGTCCTCAATGCAATGCCCACACTGGAAAAAAACAGTTAAAAGACAGGATTCATTTTTGTCCGGAATGCGGCTACACAACACATCGAGATGTAGCAGCAGCACAA
>JASJDS010000253.1 GCA_030065055.1 Calothrix sp. MO_192.B10 | reverse complement strand
ATTTCGATTTATAGCATTAACTATGAAAGCTAGGTATCAGTATCGTTTCTACCCGACCGACCAACAACAGCAGCTTTTGGCTCAGTTGTTTGGTTGTGTTCGCGTAGTTTGGAATGATGCACTGGCTATTTGCAAAAAATTAGAAAAGCTACCAAGTAACAACGACTTGCAAAAGTTGGTAATCACCCAAGCCAAGAAAACTGAAGAGCGTTTTTGGCTGTCTGAAGTTTCTAATATTCCGTTACAACAATCTGTAGCAGATTTAGGAGTTGCCTATAAAAACTTTTTCGATTTCCTTAAAGGTAAGCGCAAGGGTAAAAGGATTGGTAGTCCAAAATTTAAGAAAAAGGCAAACCAACAATCTGCACGTTTTAGAATTGGTGGTTTCTCAATAAAAGGTAACGAGGTATATCTTGCAAAAATTGGCAATGTTAAACCAGTTTGGTCTAGAGTATTACCCTCTACACCTACTTCAGTCACGGTAATTAAGGACTGTGCAAACCGTTATTTTTTAAGCTTTGTTGTAGAAGTTGAACCAGTCAAAATCGATGCTAAAAACCAAAGTATCGGTATTGATTTGGGGATAAAAACTTTTGCGGTGATGTCGGATGGGGTTAAAGTTGAAAGTCCCAATTATTCAAAACCAGACAGGAAAATTCGCAAACTTCAGAAAAAATTAGCACGCCAACCCAAAGATTCAAAACGTAGAAACTTAACTCGGATTAGAATTGCAAAACTGCATAATAAAATTGCAGACACTCGCAAAGATTTCTTGCACAAATTATCTACCAAAGTTGTTAACGAAAACCAAGTTATTGTTTTGGAAGATTTAAATGTGTCAGGAATGGTTAAAAACCGTAAGCTTTCTAGGTCAATTAGCCTACAAGGTTGGAGAGAGTTTAGAACACTATGTGAAGCTAAATCTGAAACATTTAATCGGGATTTTCGGGTAATAAGCCGATGGGAACCAACCAGCCAAATTTGTTCTAAATGTGGATATAAATGGGGCAAACTTGATTTAAAAGTTCGGTCGGTTCGGTGCTTAAATTGCGGAACAGAACACAACCGAGACGAGAATGCTGCAAAAAATATAAACTTTGTCGGGATAGGGCATTGCCACGACTATAAATGGGCACAGAGACAGAGTAAGACTACTTCGGTAGCATCAGTCAATGAAGTGTCAAGAATCACCGAGGCTTCAGCCCGGTGAGTATGTCAATTGGACGAATAATCGAGAAATCTCGACAATCAAGTATCGCTGTCATTAAGGATTACTCGATTTGAGATTTCAGCCATATACAGGATTGATTTCATTTTGTAGAATCTGCTCATCAATCCAAAATCCGTCTTGAAAAGTTTGCTCAACGGGGGGAACCCCCGCACCGCAACTTTTCGCAAAATCCAAAATGGTATTACCTACCAGCCGTCAACACCTGTTCAGCCGTCAGTTGCAAACCTGGGAAGGTGGGAGAGATGATGGTCTGATTGCCCCGAAACTGCTGAATTTCATACTCCCCATTCACTAGGGTACAGATAGAGAGGGTGGGTTGTTTGGACTTGCCGATGTATCGAATACCACCATTACCTGCGTAGTCTGCAATCCAATATTCAGGAATGCCTAAAACCGCGTAGTCTTCTACCTTACGGGCATAATCATTTTGCCAGTTGCTACTAACAACTTCCGCCACAAATTTAATGGAACTGCCCAATGTTAGGATTGATTGGTCAGTCCAAAGGGGTTCTTGAGTAAGTTCATCGCGATCGACAACTGCAACATCAGGACGAAATGCTGTCATACCAGCGTTAGAAGGACGCAATAGTCCTCGCTGAAGGACAAACCAAGGTAAGCCTGTTACGTCGATTTGGACACAAATCTTGGTGGTAATAAAGGCTGCAACTTCCTCATGCCAGCCTGTTGGTTCCAAGTCAAACACCTCTCCATCAATCAATTCATAGCAGTTATCGCCACCATAACGGGCGAGAAACTCGTCAAAGCTGAGTGGCTTCTGTTGTATTGGTTGGTTGATGGCAATGGTCATAGGTCAACTGAGCCCAATCTCATGCCTTTAGTCTACCAAATCGAAGGTGTGATGGAGCGAAACCCTAATTTTGATGAATATTCGACGTAACGGTAATCTTCAGCGGCGCGAGACCATCTTACGGGAAAAGCAGATCGTTTCGTTTTCGCGTCCGCCTGCAAGAAATTGTTAGGCAGGGCAAAGTATGGGAACGTTGGGTTCTATCGCTAGGGCGTGTTTTCAAAGTCGCCGTCACCCTGGAAGGGTGGGCTTGTCGTACCAAGCCCACCTACGTGGGCTAGGAAAATCAAGGTTCTGAGCCTGGGACGGCAGGCTTTGATCGTATAGCCCCACCATGCGCGGGTGAGGGATTTTGGGGTTTGAAAACACGCCCTAACCCAACATTCCCATATCGCAGATCGGAGCTTATAAAGTTCCAATTAGAGCGTGACCATCATTTTCATGAAACTCAAAATATGCATTGTTGGTTTGTAAAACCGTAACAATTGCATCCCAAGCATTTATCTTAAAGTAGACATCATATATATTCTGGCCAGAACGCTGTTGACTTTGACCAAGAGCAGCTCCTTCTGGCGCAAAATAAATAAAAGCATTACCAAACTCTCCCGACAGGTTAATCGTGCGAATATACCGGTCTGCAGTTGGAGAATTAGGACTCCATACGTTAAGAGAATAACTCTGAACAGGTTTTTTGAAAGACATAATACAAGACCTCACTTTGAAAGATACTGACAGTATGAATCTTGAACAAAGAAGCAAACAATCGATAGTCCGTCTAGTGGACTGGCAAGCTAGGACAAACAGAATGTCGTACCCCGAAAACTTACACGTCTATCAGGATAAATGATCCCCCAAAATCAGACAAACAAACTTAACACAACGTAAAGCTCATACTATACAGACAATTTCCGATAATTACCCAAATTGGGGCGGATATTAATAACTTTTCTGGCTATCATCCTTTTTCGGGTAATAGATAGAATTATTCCCCATATCTACACACCTTTTGACGTAAATACAAGCTTTTCAGTTCTTACTCGCTGATATAGATAATTGTTCGGCATAACATCTAAATTAGGACATTAGACGGAATTTTTCCGGATATTCTTCCCATGGAAGAGCACCCGAAGAAATTGATGGAACAGGTGCAAGATGCCATTCGGGTTAAACATTATTTATACAAAACAGAAAAAAGTTATGTTGGCTGGATTAGACGCTATATCTTCTCCTATCATCACCTATAACTCAAGCTATACCCAAGTTAGTCACCTTTGAGAAATTTGCGATACGCAAAGCGTCAAGCCTCTGGCTTATCACTCCTAACTAACACATTTTGAAACCCTTATAGAGTAAGGTTTTTAGCCAAACAATAAAAATGTGTTTGTTTCATTCGTTGGGAGGGGATTTAATACTTTTGACTTTTGACTTTTGACTTTTGACTTCCCCTCCTAGGGGTACTCACATCTTGATCTTGCACAATTGCTATACTTGCAATAAACTTAGTCTACAAACTTAGTTTATTGTTGGCGATATGGAAACTGTAAATATTCATTACTGCAAGACAAATCTCTCTCGGTTATTGTCCCGTGTGGAACTCGGAGAAGAAATTGTGATTTCAAATCGAGGTATTCCAATTGCGAAGCTTGTTCCATTTCGGACATCCTTAGATCGACGGTCTAGTTTGGGACAAGATCGGGGAAAGTTTACTGTGCCAGATGACTTTAATGCCCCTCTACCAGAAGAGATTTTAGTAGCATTTGAGGGAGGTGTAGAGTGAGGCTTTTGCTAGATACACAATGCTGGTTATGGTGGTTTGCTCAACCAGAAAAGTTAAGGGAAGATGTGATTGAACAAATTGCAGATGAAACCAATGAAGTATGGCTCTCAGCTGCTAGCGTTTGGGAGATGGGGATTAAAGTTTCAATCGGTAAATTGCCTCTACCAGAACCAATAGATAATTACGTCTTTGCTCGCATGGCTCAATTAGGAGCTAGATCCCTTGAGATTACAGCTTCCCATGCTCTACGGGAAGCTGTATTACCTTTACATCATCGCGATCCTTTTGACAGAATGCTAATTGCACAAGCTCAGATAGAAGATATGACGCTTGTAAGTGCGGATTCGACGTTTAACCAATATGAAGTCTCTTTACTTTGGGCAGCTATAGTTAACCCTAGTTATTCCTGATGTTGATCCCTTGCTGTAGAGCGAATCTTTCAAACCACAGCAGAATACTTATGCTGCCTACCTTCTTTAAAACCTAACTTTCTAGCTAGACTTTACAAATTCACTTCTCAACTTATAAAAGCACCCCATCTTCAAAGGATAAAGCTAAAAGATGGGGCAAAAAAATCGTAAATTACTTATCTAAAGCAGTAAATTCTCTCGCAACGTTAGCTGATTGCCATCAAAATCTTTGAAGAAGGCCAATAAAACTCCAGCCCCAACATTTTGACTTGGGCTAACTTGTACACCCTTATTTATAAGATACTGGCGAGCTGATTCAATATCTGGCACAACGAAGGTCAGCGTTGCTTCTCCTGTTCCCGTAGAGCTACTAATATAGGTTCCGACTTTGGTTCCAGGAGCACTCTTAAAAAAGAACTGAGTCCAAACATCTGTATCTCGCGAAGTGTCTCGCTCCATCCCTAACTTTCCACTGTAAAAATCAGTAGCTTTCTCAAGAGAAGAAACATTGACCTTGAACAAGTAACTGTTCACCTCCAATGGCGCTGCTGTTGCTAGGCTAGGGTAGCTAAATAGTGCAAAAAAAGCCACCAAAAAAGTAATGCTAGCGACTACCATTTTGTACATGAATGTCTTCTTCATTTTTACCTCTTCTTCAGCAAATGAATTGGTCGTATATCTGACCATTGACTTTCTTTGGTTATTATACATAATTCGTTTCTTGCGTACTCAACGTGCTAAAATATTAAGATGTATCTTAATATTTTTGAGGGAATAAATTAAGATGTATCTTAATATTTTTGAGGGAATAAATTAAGATGTATCTTAATATTTTTGAGGGAATAAATTATGAAAAGAGTTCTGACTCAACTCTTAAATTTGTCTGAAGTAATAGTAGAATCAAGTATACAAGAGGGTCAAGTCCTAATTTTATCAGTAAGCAAAAAGGTCAAAAGTTAGAAAAATTACATCAAAATCAAAGATATTTAGTAAAAGATTTACCGATGGGGGATAAAGAAGTAATACTAAATGTAAATAATGGCTTATCAAAACGTGGATTATTTTTGGAAATTGTGCTTATGCTGTTTCGCCAAGACAAAATTAGCTTGGGGAAAGCTAGTGAGTTAATGGGGATGCATAGAATGTAGTTTCAAAAACTGTTAGCTGATCGAGATATCTGTGTCCACTACGATGTAGCTGAATTTCAGGAAGATATCAATACTTTACAAGAGATGGATTAATGAAGCGAAGTACCCTGTCGTATGTGATTAAAGTTCTCAGCTTCTAGACCAGAACTGTTCACGTGTAAGTACAAATCTAAATCAACGGTCAAAACAAACGCAGGTAATCTTGAGGCTACTGCTATTGCTACATCGGTTAATCTAAGTCTATTGAACTCTGGCTTAGACACCAAGACCGCAGAGCCATCAGTATGCTCAGTACATTTACTGAGAAACTCAATCATAGCCTCTCTTCCAAGCCTCCGTATATCATCACGTTCGTGACCAAGCAAATTAGATACCTTGGTCATAATATGGGGTGTTGTGACGAGGCGATTAAACGAATTGTGATTTACGATCTCTTCAAGCAAGTCGTAATCATCTTCTAGGAATGCCGAAAGAGTCTTGGCTTTTTGAATCAGTGATAAATCCTTACCACCAATAAATAGTAGGAGCAGCAGATTAGTATCCAGAAGAAGAGTTTTGGAGCGTTTAGATCCCTTCATCGTATTAAATAGCTCTGATTTTCATTGAGACTGGCTTGCCTGTTGCAGCATCAATCTCGACAACCTTGTAGCGGCAAGACAATGCTAAACTCCTTTTGCTAGGCATAATCAGAGATGTGGACTCTTCCTTCGTTTCTGACAGAGAGAAGCCTACTGTAACCAGCCACTGGTCAGTTGCTTCGGAAAATTCAACAAAAACAGCAAGGAGTCCCACACCAAAATCTTTGATTTGGTGTCGGGAGGAATTGCGAGGCAGATTAGCTGCATCCTCCGACTGCTTTACCTCATGGAGGTAACAGGGAGGGGGATAGCAGTTAATCTGCCAGTAATTTAGGACACTACGCATAATCTTGAACTCCGTTTGATAAGCTTGACTTTGTTAGGATTGAATTGCCCAATGCGTGACCAATTGTGGTCGTAGATGGAAATTTTCTTTGTTTTCCCAGAGTTAGTAAAACCGCCGACCCAACCTCTTATTACTTCTGATTTGCGAGAAGTTTGGACATAATCGCCTGAGCGAAAACCAAATGGTGTTATCGTTCCGCCTTGTCGCTTTAAAACTCCACCCTTAGAGTAGTTTTCTTGGTACAATTTGCGTCTAAACAACTTGGGACGGGTAATGACGATAAATGGGGATGGAGTTACACGGCATTCACCGACCCAATGATGACCATGACTTTTTGCTGTGTGAAACCGCTTGTATTGGATAAATGCTGTAGAGGCTAATGCGATCGCATCATTGGCATGAGTCTTCGGGTTTTGCTTTGATTTATCCTTTTTATCCTTGACAAGACCCAGTTGATTGCGATATCTCCCTGTATCCAAAGAATCTACTTCTTTGACTAGTGCAATGCTCGACGCTTTGGATCTAAACCATTCTTGGCCAACTGTCACAGGGGATATTCCAAAACCGTTCCTCTTAGAATTACCTCCGCAAGCCTCGTCCCTAATCTCAGAGATAGGGACTATCTGAGCCATTTGTGATAGTATCCTTAGCTCCATTTCTCTGTTAGCTTTCACACTAGGAGGTAATTTATTTTGACGACGGTTATTAAATCGCTTCTCCCGATGATTACGTAATTTAAAAGCCATTTTGCGGTTAATACGCTGTCCTCTACGGGTTCTACGTAATTCTGCACGTTTCGCCATCTTGCCTGTTACAGACTGCCTGTCTTTGGTCGTCTTCTTTGATTTGTAGAAGCCAGGTAAGCAGGCATGGAACAAGGCAATTGTTGCTAACTTGGACTGGAACGCCAAGCCCGTAAACGCTTTACCTCTATCTGTCCCTGCAACTATTTCTTGTGTCTGGGTTCCAGATGGTTCCCTTAGCAGTTGAACGTAAAAAACGCCGACTTGATTCCGCTTGCCTATAGCCTTACCAGTTTTAATCCATTTTCTAGCCCTAGCTGGTGTGGTGGGCATTAGTGGCTTCCCTTCTGGGGATATTACGGGCACTCTCGTTACTTGTTTGTTTGCATTCATGGGGATAACCCAAATTATTGCTAATTTGTATTTAGGTGTAAACCAGTCCCTTCGGGCAATTTAGTAGGCGTATCTTCTATTCACGACTAGACCGTAAAGAGGAGCCAGTTGCGGTGGACGGGTTCCCCGGCATAAGCAAACTGGCCTGTACAAACTAGGGAAATATTTGTACGTTTAGCCCTACTAAATCTCTATGCCCTAACCAACTCTTTCGTTGCATACCGTGAGCCTAATTTCTTAGGGTTTTTGCAAGCCTACACTCACTCGTTAGAGGAGTGTAGGTAGTTGAC
>JASJDS010000252.1 GCA_030065055.1 Calothrix sp. MO_192.B10 | reverse complement strand
CCAAAAGATACAATGCAAAAGCTATTAGTTCCTGAATATTTGGAAATTACTCAACTGGTTGTCTCGCTGTTCCTGCTATACAGAAATACACTCAACAACCGTTTCGTAATTTCCCTCCCATTCCTCCAACCACTTCCCTATCGGGTAAGTGGTGGTCTCCTGGGAGGTTGAGATGAATGGTTCAACCAAAGTGGTTGAGATTCTCTCACCAGAAGAAATCCGGCGTACCTTAACTCGTCTTGCTTCCCAAATTATTGAAAGGACGCGAGATTTATCCCAACTGGTGTTAATTGGCATTTATACCCGTGGTGTACCCGTAGCTAAATTATTGGCACGGCAAATTGAGGCATTAGAGGATATATCTGTAATGGTGGGAGCTTTAGATATTACATTCTATCGAGATGATTTGGATCGAATTGGATTACGCACCCCAGCGAAAACCGATATCCCTTTTGATTTGACGGGGAAAACAGTTGTGCTTGTGGATGATGTAATTTATAAAGGAAGAACAATTCGCGCTGCTTTAAATGCGGTGAGTGAGTATGGTAGACCAGAAGTTATTCGTTTAGCTGTGTTGGTAGATAGGGGTCATCGAGAATTACCAATTCATCCAGATTTTGTCGGTAAGCAACTGCCAACTGCAAAGGAAGAGATTGTCAAAGTTTACTTACAAGATGTAGATGGCAAAGATGCGGTGGAATTAATTGGAGATTAGGGAATTAGGATTTTAGGTTTAAAATTCTTGCATCTCTAATTTTTGATGATATTTTGAATAGAAAAAAAGAGGCTGGAACTATTCCCTATTCCCTATTCCCTATTCCCTACGCCCACCAAAAGACTTTTACAGCTAACGCTGCGCTATGCGAACAGCAAGCCCTATTTACAGCAGTTTTCATGCATTTAGACCACACTCTGATATCTGTATTTCTTTCTTATCTTTGCGCCTTTGCACGCCAGTTGCTTCAAGTCGGCGGAGCCCTTTGGGTCGCGCCACTTGCTTTATGCCGGGGAACCCGTCCACCGCAGTGGCTTACCGCCCAACGCACTGGCTCGTCTTTGCGCGAGATATGAAAATCTGATTCATTTACCCGAAAATTGCTGTAAACAATTTGGGCACGGCGTGGGTGATTATTACCCTATATACCAATAGATTGTGGATGCCGTGAAAATTGCTGTAAACAATTTGGGCACGGCGTGGGTGATTATTACCCTATATACCAATAGATTGTGGATGCCGTGCCCCTACACCATCACTCCATCACTCCATCACTCCCTCACTGCCTCACTCTTCCTCACCGAACCAATAGTCTGTAACAATTCCGTGGCAGTATAGGGCTTAGGTAAAAAAGCTTGGACACCCATTTTATTGAGCAAATTTAGTTTATCGCTACCAGCTAAACCACTAACAGCAACAATTTTGACATCGGGGTTAATTTTTTTTAAGGTACGAATGGTCGTGATACCATCCATTGTAGGCATGACCATATCTGTTAAAACAACGGAAATGCGATCGCTATTTTGTGCGTAAATAGCAATAGCTTCCACTCCATCGCAGGCGGTAATGGCTTGATAATTGTGGATTTCCAGGGATGTTTTGGTAATATCCCGGATCGAATCTTCGTCATCAACTACCAAAATTAATTCTCCGTTACCATCAGTTAATTCGGTATCTGGCTCTTCTCTAGTTTCCGGAGTTTGTCGTGCTGGTAAATAAACTTTAAATTGACTCCCCTTGCCAACTTCACTATACACATTGACAAAACCACCGTGACTTTTGATAATTCCTAACACCGTGGAAAGTCCCAGCCCCGTTCCTTTTCCCGGTTCTTTATTGGTAAAAAATGGTTCAAATATCCGGTCTAATATGTTCTTGGGAATACCCACACCAGTATCTGTAACAGTAATAACTACATAGGCTCCTGTTTTGGCATCCAGATGCATTTTGGCGTAGTTTTCGTCAATCAAGAAGTTGGCAGCAGATATAGTTAAACTACCGCCATTGGGCATGGCATCGCGGGCATTGACGCATAAATTCATCAATACCTGATGTAATTGGAGCGAATCCCCTAATACCATCCACAAGTTTTCTGGAATTTGGGAATTAATCTGAATAGATTTAGGAAAGGTTTCACAAACAACTTGGTGAATTTCTGTGATTAAGTCTTTTATTTGTAATAAAGTGCGATCGCATTCCACTCCACTGGTAAAAGCTAACACCTGCTTGACTAAGTTTGCTCCCCGTTTGGCACTGTTGATTAATATGGGTACTAGTCGCTTTGTGCGATCGCTCTCAACGTATGATTCTAAAAGTTGCGCTGTCATCAAAATCGGTGCAAACACGTTGTTGAGGTCGTGAGCAATTCCACTGGCAAGGGTGCCAATACTTTCTAATCTTTGGGAACGCAATAATTGCCCTTCTAATATCTTTTTTTGGGTAATATCAGTATTAACAACTAATATAGATGGATTTTGGTGCTCAAATTCACTTACCAATGTCCAACGACTTTCAACCACAATATCTGCGCCATCTTTAGTTTTTTGCTGTATTTCCCCTTGCCAAGCACCATGTTGGATTACAGTGCTGAGTGCTGTCTGTAAAGGAGTTTGCTTTTCTTGCCACAGTTGGGATGTCTTTTTGCCAATGGCTTGTGCCTTTTCCCAACCGTATAACTTAGCTGCTGCTTGGTTCCAAAATAAAATGTTGTTGGTTAAATCTTGGACAAAAATTGCATCAGTTGCCACATTCAACAGAGCAGCTTGTGCTTTAATTGTCTCCTGTGCCCGTTTTCTTTCTAAGGCATAGCGGATAGAACGTTCTAATAAAGGTGCATTCAATAAACTTTTTTCTAGGTAATCAGCAGCACCTGCTGCCATTGCCTGCATATCTATTTCCCGTTCTCCCTGTCCAGTAAGGACAATGATGGGAGTCGAGCAGCCGTTGGCAATTGCTGATTTTAATAATTCTAAACCATTGCGATCGCCTAAACGGTAATCAAGTAAATATATATCGTGTTGGCTATTGGCGATTGCTTGCTGGGCATCTTGATAATTATCGATCCATTCCAATTGACAGTCCAGCACCTGAAATTCATCACACCAATCACGGGTTAAAACATAGTCATCCTCATCATCATCAATTAGCAGGATTCTGATTTGGCTGTTCTCCATGTCTCCCTCCCATTGCTCTTAAGGGTAGTTCCACAATTTCCAACCAGTACCTTTCAATCGTTCGCATCACTTCTACTAGGGAAGCAAATGTTACTGGCTTGATAATAAACGAGTTGGCTCCTAAACTGTAAGTATAATCAATATCTTCCTGGGAGCTAGAAGTTGTCATCACCACCACGGGAATTTGTCTGAGTTTGGGATCAGCTTTAATTTCCTGGAGTGCTTCCCTACCATCTTTTTTGGGCATATTCAAATCTAGTAAAATTAACCCTGGCCTTGGTGCAACTTGAGGATCGGTGTATAAACCCCGTTGATGTAAATAATCCATTAACTCTTCGCCATCAGTGACGATATTGAGATGATTTTGCAACCGACTTTCTGCTAAGGCTTCGCGCACTAACATACAGTCATCCTCGTCGTCATCTGCCATTAAGATGATAAGGTTTGTTTGCCGGCCCTTCATTATAGTATTTTCTCCTTTATGCTTATCTTTACTATAAATTTAGTATCAAATCGTAATGATTCGCCATAAATCACAAAATATTGTTGGGTAATCAGCCATATATACTGGCATAATATTTCCCTTTTTATGTAAAAAATCAAAATTGAAGAAGGAAGAAGGAAGAAGGAAGAAGGAAGAAGGTTTGAGCGGAGTTTTGAGATGGGGACCCTGACCCCAACTCAAAACGGACAACCCATATCTGACTTCGATAACACAATACTGGATAGAATAATTGGTAATTGATAATTGATAATTAGTGCCCACGGATGAATCCGTGGGCTTGCACCACTAATTAATAATTATTAATTAATTGGTCATACTTCAAGCCTGAACCGGAACTCTGATGAAAACTTAGCAATGCTACGTCTCTACGCCTTTTCCACCATATGTTTAATGAGTTGGTAATGTAACAATAAAAGTAGCTCCTTGTCCTAGTTGACTGCTAGCAGTAATACTCCCATGATGACGTTCAACAATCTTTTTACAAATTGCTAAACCAATACCAGTTCCTTCATATTGACTGCGACCATGCAACCGTTGAAAAACATTAAATATGCGTTGTAAATACTTTTCTTCAAATCCAATTCCATTATCTTCTACAAATAGTTGAAGATATTCCCTACCTGCAAGTTGATTGAATTGGGATTGAGAATCTTGACTATAAATGTTGACAATGGGCGATGTTTCTGGACGATGAAATTTTAAAGCATTGCCAATTAAGTTTTGTAACAATTGGCGCATTTGTAAGGGATCGGCATTAATGGTGGGCAAATCTTGTACTTCTACTGTAGCTCCAGTTTGCTGAATGCGAATTTCCAAATCAGATATTACTTCCTGGACGATGTGAGTGAGATTTACCGGAACAAAAGGCTCTCCCCTGGAGGTAACTCGCGACAGGGCTAACAAGTCTTCAATTAATGCCTGCATCCGCGAAGCAGCATTTTGCATCCTCTCTAAGTAATCTCGTCCCTGGGGGGTTAAGGCATCACTACAAGTGACTTTAAGCCTATCCCCAAAGGTTTTAATCTTACGCAGGGGTTCTTGCAAATCGTGGGAAGCGACAAAGGCAAATTGTTGTAACTCTTCATTGGAACGAGCTAACTCTTGCCGTTGGCGAGTTTCTTGTTCTAGTAGTTTAGCCTGTGCCAGGGCAACCCCAATTTGATCTGCGAGTTGTTGCAATAGTTCTGTTTCCCATTCACTCCAGTGGCGGGGATGGGCGCATTGATGGGCAATTAATAGCCCCCACAGCTGATTTTGAAGGAGAATGGGGACAACCAAGTTGGCTTTGACGGCAAATCTTTCCAGTAATTCTACATGGCAAGGTTGAATTTCAGCTTGGTAAATATCATTAATGGCTGTAATTCTTCCCTGACCATATAGTTCTGTATAATCTGATTGAAAACAGGGGTCAATGATATGTTTCCCCATAACCACAGGAAAACCAGGAACTACAGCTTCTGCTACGGCAATCACACCATCTGGGCGTAATTTGACGATTAATACTCGGTCTGCGTGGAGTAATGTTTGTACCTCCGTAACGCTAGTTTGGAGAATGTCATCTATTTGCAAAGATTGGCGAATTTTCAGGGTGATATTAGCGAATAATTGCGATCGCAAATTTTGCCGTTCTAATTCCTGTTCTGCTAATTTACGCTCAGTAATATCCGTATGGGAACCTGCCATTCTTACTACATTACCATCCTCATCCCACAGTGCCTGTCCCCGATCTAAAATCCATTTATAGCTGCCATCCTTACACAGGACGCGATGTTCGCTGATATAAAACGGAGTTTTCTGATCAAAGTGGTCTTGAATTACTTCCATTACCCAGCCAATATCATCGGGATGGGTGCGTTTTGCCCATTCATCTAAATGGTTACCAATCTCATGCTCTTCATAACCAAGCATTTCCTTCCACCGGGCAGAAAAGAATACGTCGTTAGTCCTCACATTCCAGTCCCAAATCCCATCATTATTACCCCGCAATGCTAATTGCCAACGTTCCTCACTTTCCCTCAGTGCTTGTTGTGCCTGGGCTTCTCGAATGGCAACAGCAAGGTAGTCAGCAACTTCCGTCAGAGTTGTTATTTCATGGGTACTCCATTTTCGGCTGATGGGGGAATCCAAACACAACAATCCGACTAATTGTTCTAAATGTTGCAATGACACATCTAAAAATGCTTTGGTACCACCAGCTAAAATGACATCAGCTAGGGATGCTAACCGAGTATCTTTAGCAACATCTTCCACTATAACTATCTGGGAACTACGTAAGGTATTAAGATATGTGGGTGCCACACTCAAGTCCGCTTCTAAACCTGTCAGTGGTGTCATTCCTGGCGGTTCTATAGAATAAATGATCGTAAATTTGCCATCTGCATCAATGGTTCCATATACCACTCTCAGGGTATTAAAATAGTCGCTAATTTGTTTGACAGTGTTTTCAATAACTTGCTCAACATTCATCCCCGCAGTAATGCTAGTCGAAATAGTGTTAATTAAATTTAAACGAGTTTGACTTTCCCGGAGGGCTGTCTGCGTCCGGTGACGTTCGATAGCTGTCGCTAACACATTAGCCGTTGCTTGTAAAAAGACAATATCATCCCGGCTAAAATGACGCTGCTTGCTTGTGTGAGCGCCCAAGACACCAAAAGGGCGTTCTTTCCCATCAATGACAACACTCATGCCGCTAACTACTTGATGTTCCTCTAGCAGTTGGGGCCCTTGAAAACGAGTTTCTGTAGACAAATCCTCAACAACTATCGGTTCCCTAGAATTCAGGGTATAACTAGCTTGGGAATTTATTTCTGCGTCCACCGTTGCAATTCCCACCAATCCCTCATGCCAGCCTACCCCCGCCGTTAACAGTAAACTATTACCATCTGGCTGTAGCTCTAAAACCTTGCAATATTCCACCTGTAGAGATTCTGCAACCAAGGTAACAGCTGAATTCATCAGGATATTCAAGTCCGTGCCAGCCAGAGCACTTTGACTGAGTTCTGCTAGAAATGATTGCTGCCGTGCCTTAACTTCCAAGGCTAACTCTGCCTGCTTGCGAGTGGTAATGTCTAAATCAACCCCAGACATCTTTACTGCTACCCCAGCAGAGTCCCGAAACGCTGCACCTTTGCTTACCATCCAGCGAATGCTACCATCGGGCATAACTGCTCGAAATTCAATATCATATTCACCAGTTCCATCTACAGTCTGTTGAATGGTATAACTAACAAAATCACGGTCTTCAGGGTGAAGGCAGTTAATGAAATTCTCATAAGTACCATCAAAAGAGCCTTTTTCCAAGCCAAACATAGTTTCCTTATTATCGGACCATGTTACTTGTTGAGTGGTAATATCCCATTCCCAAGTACCCATATGCGCCGCTTCTAGCGCCATCCTCAACTGCACTTCTTGAACCCGCGCCTGTTCGGTTTGCTGGCGTAATTCCTCAATAGTACGACTAGCTTCTAGAAGACGATGAACTCTTTGCCGCAATACAAACCATTGAATTGGCTTACTAACGTAATCCGTAGCACCTGCTGCAAAGGCTCTCTCTACGGATGCTGGATCGTCAATAGCAGTAATCATTAATACAGGAATATCTTTCCCGCTAAGTAGATTACGCAGTTGATAACAGCAACTTATCCCATCCATCCCTGGCATCATCACATCCAACAGCACCATGTCTGGTTGCAACTGAGTATATACATCAAGTCCTTGCTTGCCGTTAGCTGCTTCAACAACTGCATATCCTTCACGCTCTAGTAGCGCGCGCATTTGCATCCGCAATAAATGGTCATCATCTACCACCAGAATCAAATTAGACATTTTGCTCCTGTTGCAATCGCATTAAAAAGTAAAAAGATAAAAGTAAAAAGTAAAAAGATAATCCCCATAAATAAATTGAGGGGATAAGATTACGGACGTATTGTTTCTTGCACTACCTGTATCGAAACAAATGTTTTTACTTCGTTCCA
>JASJDS010000251.1 GCA_030065055.1 Calothrix sp. MO_192.B10 | reverse complement strand
ACGTAATCAACCGCGCTAACTTGGGTATGGAAGTAATGCACGAGCGTAATGCTCACAACTTCCCCTTAGACTTGGCTGCTGGTGAGTCTGCACCTGTTGCAATGAGCGCTCCTGCAATCAACGGTTAATAATCTAGGGTTGGGATTTATCCCTGCTCGACAATCATCAAAAACGCCTCCTGGGAACGGGGGGCGTTTTTTGGTTTAGGTGCTAGCCATAAATAATTTTTCTCCACTCCTAACTCCTAACTCCTAACTCTTTTCCAGCCTTTAGCCAAAAAAGCCCTTGACATATTTCCGGGTTACTTCCAGCTTGGCGTGCTGAAAAATAACATTAGTGCGATCGTATTCCACCAGTTCACCAGTCCGACTTCCTTCTTGCATTTCCAGGTTAAAGAATGCAGTCATATCAGATACCCGTGAAGCTTGTTGCATATTGTGGGTGACTATGACAATAGTATGCTGTTGTTTGAGTTCGCATATCAATTCCTCGATTTGCCTAGTTGATATGGGATCGAGGGCAGAACAGGGTTCATCCATGAGAATCACCTCTGGTTGTGCAGCTAGTGCACGAGCAATACATAACCGTTGTTGTTGGCCGCCTGAGAGATCGAGAGCATTGTCGTTAAGTCTATCTTTGATCTCGTCCCAAACATTTGCCTGACGTAGTGCCCATTCAACTAGATCGTCCAAATTACCACCGTAGCCCTGAACCCTAGGCCCATAGGCAATATTGTTGTAGATAGTTTTGGGAAAAGGATTTGGCTTTTGGAAAACCATACCAATGCGGCGGCGTAGGATGACCCCATCCTCTTTTGGGTGATAAATATTACAACCATGAAAGAGGATTTTCCCTTCCAGACGAGTCCCTGGGATCATATCATTCAGGCGATTAAAACACCTGAGCAGGGTACTTTTACCACAGCCAGAAGGACCGATAAAGGCAGTAACCTGGTTGCTATAAATGGGCATATAAATATTACGTAAAGCCAGAAAATCCCCATAGTAGATAGCCTCTACCTGAGCGTGTAAAATCGCGTTGGTATGAGTTATATGAGGATGGGAATAGTTTGAAAAATCGGCTATCATAACAGCCTCCATCCACTGCAAAATTAATGAATTAGGACTTGTATCATGTCCGTTTAAATAACCGTCATTGCAACCGTAGGGAAGCAATCTCAAAGACCTTGGGATTGCGTCGTTTCACTACCCTTCACCGAAGCCACTTCGTGTCTACGTTCCACGCCTCTTGCTCCCTTCGGGAAAGCTGAGTCGCTTTCGCGACACGCTGCGCGCGTTAACGTAGTTCCTCTGTAAGAGGCACGCTAACAGAGGAGCTGCGCTCTAAGGGTCGCTATGCCGTAGGCTTTACCCAATGACAGATTATGCAAACAGAATTTGTCCGCAGCGATCGCATTGCTGCGCTACCCTCGCAACAGACTCCGTGTAGGGAAACAATCCCAAGGTTTTAGGCGTTCGCGGAGCGTGCTCGATAGAGCTTATACGTCGCTATGGTTTGTCCGTTCCGGATATGCTACCCAAACATAATGATGTAATTACGTTAATTTCGTGTAAGTCCTATTAGTTATAGCGCTACGCGCTAGGGAACAGGGAATAGGGAACAGGGAACAGTATATTGTTAAAGAATTTCAGGATTTAGAAATGTCCGTACCCTAAATGCGTAGTGCTATATCTGTCATTTTTGTTTTGCTACTAATCCAATACTAAACAAAACACCAACAAACATAACTACATTTGTTTACGTACAATTACTTGTTTATTTAAGTGTGATTGATTTTATAATTCATCTTACAAATCCTCACAAATTGTTAGTCTCTGGGGTTGGCAACGCTCGATATGAGTTGCAATCCCTTGAGCACCTTCTTGTTTTAAGTCTTCAATGTATCCCAATTGAGCAAATTGGGCTGCCTCTGTGCTGGCAAAAGGTCCAAAGTAGTAAATACAACTAGGTATTTGAGTCGTAATCTCTAGCCACCAAGCTTTACCGATCTTCTCTAAAATATCTATCTGAATTTCTGTGAGAATTCTTTGTAATGTCATGACAATGAACCCTGAATTTACTCATCTGAAATATTAGAAATTTCTATTTATATAATTTCAAACAAACTAGTTTTGTCTACATTTTTTAGATAAATATATATAAAACTTAAAAAAAAAATAAATAAATAAGTAAATAAATAAAATTAGGATAATTTACAGATAGATTGGTAGACCCTAAGTTTGATATACTAGATTCTAATTCTGATTAGGCTTTGTATAACTATAATTCCAATTTTTGCATGATTTCAGGTTAAGAATAGGTTAATAATTGGTTAAGAAAAATATAACTTCTAGTTAATCATAGAAGTTGTGATTAAAACAAGGAATATTCATGGTTGCATTTTTCCTCTACAGAGTATTGAATAAAGAATAAATAAACCACGTCTACTTTGAAAACCATAGTTTTTGCTTATGAATATTCAATCGGGTGAGGTGGGCACGGCATCATTCAGGGAACGGGAGCAATGCAAGAATATTGCGGGTGTTCACTACAGGGGAATTTATTTTTTGGTATTTTCTAGAGGAAAAACTCCAGTTCTCAAGATGGATGAGGTTTAAATAATCATTGGTGTGGAATGGTGGCAGAGTTTAATCAAGCAGATAAAGACAAGTTTTTATATCCTCACTATCGCTACTACGGTCACTTTACACCGGAGTACCTGGCATTTAATGCTAATCTCCAGGAATTTGCCCAAAAGGTTGGTTATATTACTGACTTAGAAACAGCGGGAAAAATTTCTCCAGAACAAGCTTACAGGCAAATCAAGGCACTTTGGATCAAGTTGGATCGCAGCAAAGAAGAATTAGGAATTGATTCCGAGTCTTCGCCAGAAACAACCTAGTGCCGCTGTGCGGAAGTCAAAAGTCACGCATTCACGCATTGAGCCATTGCGGTGGACGGGTTCCCCGGCATAAAGCAAATGGCGAACCCCGGAGGGGTCAAAAGTATTTTGTTCTCTAGCTTTGACGTTTTATAAATGGTTGCGACCTTTCCGCCGTGCTGTACTAGTGCCACTGCGGGTTAAGGGAAATTTAGAATGAGCGAATGAGCGAATGAAGAATTTAGAATTAAACCTCATCTACCTTGAGAACCGTAGTTTTCGATCCATGAATTTGGAATTGCTTCCTTACGTCGCAATGACATATCCGAATAATCAGAAACTACAGGTTTCAACATGGACGGGGTTTATTACCCCATCGATATTATCTTGCACTTGTTGATGCAAAAACAGCCTGAGGTGCTGACAAGATAAGAGTTTTCAATTTATTCAGCAGACCCTACTTATTACTTATTACTTATAATTTACCCCGTTGGTGGGTGCTTTCCATTTGAGGTCTGCTGTGGTGGCTCTTTTGTGTTATTCAGTTTCAGGAAGCTATCGAAAGCATACCAAGCGAATACATACCACGGAGATGTTTTCAACGCAGAACCATTAACAAACCACCGTCGCAGGGCGAACAAGGCAAGTATAAGTGGGAACAATAACCGCAAATCTACCAAACCTCTTGTTGTCTGCTCAACTCGCTGATTCAGATAAGTAAACGTATTAGCAATGGCTGTTGCTCCTTGGGATGTTTTGGATGGCACATCGCCCACCGTGATGCCGAAATCCTCCAAAGTCTCGATAATTTCATCAAAATCGCCGAGTTCACCCCTATAGTAAACCGTGATGCTCCCCGTATGAACATTGGTTCGTATGGTATGACTCTGGGGGAAAAATACTTGCAAAGTATTGGCTATCTCTGCAAACACCTCTGGTTCGCGCTGCTCGGATGAGACTCGCAATCTAATTCTACCGGGAGTACTGCTGAGGATTTTTATATTCATTGGTTGGGACAATGCTTCTAGAGAAGGTTGGGGCATCTAAAAAAATCTAAAATTGTTTATTTTCAAAAAGGGATGAGCATTATACCCATCCCTAAAGACAAGTCCTATCCGGAATACACCTGTGCAATTCACAATTGGACAAATAAACTAGTATGATTCTCCCCCCATTTGACAGCTGATCTGTGCAGCATGACAGAAATAATTACATCTTATACAATTACTCGGAAACGATATAAGCAAAGAATTTTTGACTTCTGCACAAGCAGCACTAACCAGCTTCGGCTTCAGGTGGAGCAGCTTCAAGTGCTTGCTGCATCTGCTCTTCTGCAAGTTCAGCCTTTGCCTCAGCCATCAGATCCTCTAGGGATTCGCCGATTTCTGCGATCGCTCCCTTACCTTTTTCATAGAGGACGATTCCGCCTTTAATTGCTGCCTTAGCTATTGGCTTACCAACACCTGCTACCACGGGAATAAATACTGGTAGAAGAACTACTGCTGCAACCCCTGGAACCCCAAGGTCTTCAACTATATTTTCAATGTCAGGTATAAGTTTAGGTGCCATATCACTGTTGCCCCCACTTATTTTACAATTCAATATTATCACTATTCCAGTAGTAAAAATATTACAAATCAATTAATTTTATTGCTGATTATACTCACAGGTATTGTCTAATTTATTTGATGTTTTCAGTGGGATCAATCACTCAAATATTAATTTTTATTTCTGATTTAGTCTTGTTACAAAACTTGGTAGTGCAAAAAGGGACTGTGGTTTTGGTAAAATGGTTATATAAGTAACCAACTGTTTCAATTATGGTATAGGCAACACTGTCAAAAAAACAAAACCTTTATCTGGATAAAAAACAAACATACTCACTTAAATTAAACAGGAATCTCCTTATGGAGCAAGGATTAAGGTTACTAATTCAACTAATCATCGAATTTGCACCAGTAATTGCAAGTCTAGTACAAAAGAATGATGAAGCATCCGTAGATATAACTAGTCAGAAAAAAACTGCACAGGCTCAAACACTGCTCCAATCTGTAAATAATTCCCAAGGGCAAATTCAATATATTGAAGGATTTGAGCAAGGAAAAACAGAGCAACAACAATTAGCGGTTTACTACCGCCAAATGCAATTAAAAATAGCAACTCAAGAGCAAACAACAGCATTGCATTTACCGGAGTTGCAAAAGCTATTTGAAGGTTGGCCTTTGCGTTTATATCCTTCACAAATTTTAGCCACTGACACCAATAATGGTCGCAAGCCTTTAAAGATTTTCCTGGCACCACCTCAAGTAGAGTTCGATACATTTGCTCATCAGCAGGAAGAATATTTAGATATTGAGCTAATGTTAGCTGAAGGTTTGCGAACTTTTATCGGTCAGCATTATTCCCTGCAAAATCCGGTGAGGGGGACAGAATTTTTAGCAGGGGCGTGGAATAGCAAACGATTTCATAGTGAATCAAGTATTAAGGCTCTATTTGCCATGTTGAGAACAGAGCCGATTTTAATTTTAGAATCAGAGCTTGATGGAGATTATCTGAATTTTCGGATTGCTTATTGGGGATTAGGGCAAGATAATTACTACTATAAAACTATCTCTCGATTACCTTACAAAAAAATTATCTATCAGTCGGCAAAGAAGCGGGCATTAGAATGGAAAAAAATCAGAGATGAATTAATATCTCTGGGAGAAACAATAGAAGAAATTAACCATCTGGGTGGAGACAATGTGGTTAATTTGTCAACTTTAGAAAAGCTAGAAAAATGGCAAAATAAAGGAATAGATATTAGTAAATTATCCTTACAATACCAAGTCAATCGCCAGGATTTTGAGCAACTGTGCCAAGTATTAATTACCTGTCATTGCTTGGTGGCTAGTTGGATAGCAGACGCTTACTACCTGGTTTATTATGATGTACCTCCCCTGCTGCCGGATTTATTACCAAATTTGCTCGAAAGTGACCTTGATTTGCCATCCCTAAAAACGATTGTCACCGGGTACAAGCAACTCTACCAAGCCCTAGAAGGGGAGAAACTGAGCTGGATTCCGGAGTTAGCATTGCAACTAGCACAGAGTTTATCTCACCTAAGCGATCGCTCTTTGGCCGAGGAACAGGTTGATTACTCGATCAATACCTGGTTGCAACTGCGTCAAGTACCACCACAGCAATGGAGTCAGCCGTTGCAAGCCATGCGATGGGCTGTCAAGTTAGAAGATGAGGAATATGTGCAAAAGTTAAAAGAGTATTTTGCCGCAGTGGGGGACGAGCAAATTGTTACCGATGTGGAAGAAATTCTAGATGCGATCGCATTACTCAAACGTCAGTACCAAGAAGAATACGCTTCTTTACGCCACACTCTAACTGGACATTCAGGGAAAGTAATATCTATTGCTATTAGCCCCGATGGGGAGAGTTTAATTAGTGGCTGTACAGACAAAAGTATTAAAATATGGAATCTGAAAACAGGAGAGTTTGTCCGCAACCTGACAAAAAATTCCGGCGAAATTTCATCTATTGCCGTGAGTAACGATGGCAATTTACTCGCAGTTGGTACTTATAAAACACCCAGAAGTAATGTTAAAGTATGGCACTTACAAACTGGTAAATTAATTCATACCCTTCTAGGACATCACAAACCAGTTAATGTGGTTGCCATGAGTCCCGTTAGTGTTTTATCCCCAGAAGGAACAGGACAAATTCTTGCCAGTGGGGGTAATAAAATTAAAGTTTGGAACTTGCAAAAAGGGGATAAGCCCGGAGGAAATTTGCAAAGCGATCGCATTTCCACTCTTTGGCATTCATCTGTAGTTAATAGCATTGCCATTAGTCCTGTTAGTCCTGCATCTGCCTTGGGGATTAGTACAATTCTGTTGAGTGGTACTGGGGATCACAAAATTAAACTGTGGAATCCCCATACCGGAGAACTTTTACGTACCCTGAATGGGCATTCTGGTGCAGTAAACTCTGTTGCGATCGGTTCTACGGGGATTGGAGACATACTTTTCAGTGGTAGCGCAGATAAAACCATCAAAATTTGGAAATTAGCAACTGGTAAAATTTTACATACACTAACTGGGCATACAGATGCAGTGAAATCAGTTGCCGTTAGTCCCAATGGAGACATACTTATCAGTGGTAGTACTGATAACACCATAAAGATTTGGCGATGGGAAACAGGAGAAGTGTTACAAACCCTCACCGGACATTCCGGGACTGTTAATCAAGTTGCCATGAGTCCAGATGGTGAATATATCGCTAGTTGTAGTGCCGACAAAACAATTAAAATTTGGCAGATCAATAAGGTGATATGATGTCTGCTCTCAAGGCTAGTATTGCATTTCATTAGTTTTGACGAGTCGCGACGTTTAGATCCCCGACTTCTATCCTAGGAATTGCTGCAATGTGCAGATATTGATTCAGAAGTCGGGGATCTGTTTGCCGGACTGCGCGCCGCTTCGCTCACACCCATTAAACGTGCAACGGCTTTGGTGCAGGTTAGGTGCAAACTTTCAAAGAAAAATAAAGGTTATACCAAATCAAAAAATGTTGGCAATATATCCAATGTAGGGGCGGGGTTACCCCGCCCCTACCGTTAAATCATGTGTCACATTGTTTTTTCAAATTAGCCCCCACGGTCAAATCCCACAACCTGCGGATCTGAAAATGCTTTGTGATATCAAATCCGGTTACACCGGAATGATAAAAAAACCACAGAGGCGCAGAGAACGCAGAGTCAGAGGAAAACAGAGGAAATTTAAATAATTCCGATACAAACGGAAACGATAT
>JASJDS010000250.1 GCA_030065055.1 Calothrix sp. MO_192.B10 | reverse complement strand
TAAGAAATGGTGATTGGTTTAGGGGCTTTGACGGGTACAGGTGTAATGCTGATTTCAATGCTGCTAGAAATATAGGTCAATGGATCGGTTTTTCATGCCCTTTGGATCTTCAAAAAGCTGTATCTGCAATGGATATGGTGGATACAAAGGGTGGGGTCAATGACAGTCCCTATAACTAGTGTGAACCGTCTAATCGGGTGGATTTATCCCTCGATTAGACATCCCTAGAATCCCCGTCAATTTATTGCGGGGAGTGTCAATTATCCTCATCCCTATTGAGAGCGCGTTTCGATCATGACTCGCATTGTTGTTATTACCTCCGGTAAAGGAGGAGTGGGTAAAACCACAGTTTCTGCCAATTTAGGCATGGCTTTAGCTAAAATCGGTCGTCAAGTTGCCTTGATAGACGCAGATTTTGGTCTGAGAAATTTAGATTTGCTTCTGGGGCTAGAAAACCGTATTGTCTATACTGCGGTGGAAGTTTTAGCGCGGGAGTGTCGTTTAGAACAAGCTTTAGTTAAAGATAAACGGCAACCAAATCTGGTATTGTTACCAGCCGCCCAGAACCGTACCAAGGATGCCGTTACTCCCGACCAGATGAAATTACTGGTAAATGCACTGGCACAGAAGTATCAGTATGTAATTATTGATAGTCCTGCGGGCATTGAAAACGGATTTAAAAATGCGATCGCCCCTGCCAAGGAAGCTTTAGTTGTCACCACTCCAGAAATTTCTGCGGTACGGGATGCCGACCGTGTAGTAGGGTTACTAGAAGCACAGGGAGTTAGGCGTACTCACTTAATTATTAATCGGATCAGACCGACTATGGTGCAGGCAAATGATATGATGTCTGTAGAAGATGTTCAGGAGTTACTGGCAATTCCTCTGATTGGGGTAATCCCTGATGACGAGCGTGTAATTGTTTCTACTAATCGCGGCGAGCCTCTAGTGTTAGGGGAAAAGGAAAACTCTTCTTTAGCAACCGTTGCTTTCGAGAATATTGCTCGGAGATTAGAAGGGGAAGCTGTGGACTTTATCGATTTAGATGCACCCCCAGCAAACATCTTTTCCCGCCTCAGAAAGCTGTTATGGACAAAAATAGTTTAATTTCCTCAATTCCTCTTATGCACATCCCCTAGCAATGATTCTTGAACTTCTAGAAAAACTTTTTTCTCGCGGTAATGACAATAGTCGTTCTGAAGTCAAACGCCGTTTACAATTAGTTATATCCCACGATCGCGCCGACTTAAGTCCCCAGATGATGGAAAAAATGCGGCAAGAAATCTTGGAAATTGTTTGCCGTTATGTAGAAGTGGAAAGTGAGGGTTTGGAATTTTCCCTAGAAAGCAACCAAAGGACAACGGCATTAATTGCTAATTTACCCATCCGCAGGGTCAAAGAAACACAACCTCATGCTGATAATACCACTGATGATAGCGAGCGATCGCGCACCGGCTCGGAAGGAGCATCGCCATCTGCAACTAGTAAGTAATGGAGCATCCCATTTTTTCAAAAACCCCTCAGGCTAAAGCCTGGGGCTATACGAACCAAGCCCATCTTCATGGGCTAAGAGAATTTTATAGCCCATGAAGATGGGCTTTGAACGTGTAGCGATACCCTTCTAGGGTATTGCATAAAAATTGGGATGCTCCCCTCTTTCTTTCATAAAGAATTTTAAAAGTTTTCAGGTAATACCAGATTTTGTTATAGCAATAAGTAATTTCTCCTTTTATGAACTGGAATCTTGTAGTTCCTTAATTTTTAATTTAACTTTTTTAATCTCTGTTTCAGTTCTTTTAATAGCATTTTTAGCATTATTGATCTTACTTTTTTTTGTCTGTACTTCTAGTATCATGCGATCTATTTGATTAGCAGAAACAGCACCGGCCTCAAGCATCTGTGAAAATCTTTTCACTTGCCTTTCTGCAATTGTTAATGCTGCTTCGTTCTCTTGAATAATGGCTTGTTGTTCTAACAAATATTGCTCCAATGCATTTAGCCTATTCCTAGCAAATAGTAGCTGAATTTCAAGGTTGCTGGGACTATTATTAACTTTAGGTATAGGACTAGGTTGGGAAGTTGGTTGTGGAGTTGGCTGAGAGGTTGGTTGTGGAGTTGGCTGAGAGGTTGGTTGTTGAGTTGGCTGAGAGGTTGGTTGTTGAGTTGGCTGAGAAGTTGGTTGTGGAGTTGGCTGAGAGGTTGGTTGTTGAGTTGGCTGAGAAGTTGGTTGTGGAGTTGGCTGAGAGGTTGGTTGTTGAGTTGGCTGAGAAGTTGGTTGTGGAGTTGGCTGAGAGGTTGACTGGGAATTTGGTAAGTTTGGAAAAGAAGAGTTTTTTTTACTTATTAAGTCCACTAGAATATAAGGAACTTTAGCAACTTTATTAACATCATTCTGGGGAGAATTACTATTCATAGGTATTAAAGGGCTGTGATATTCATAAAAAGTCGAAATAATTGATAATACTAATGGAAATCCCAGCACATGAAGCATACCTGAAATAGCTATGTATTTACCGTAATAAAGAAACGACGGTAAAAATTCTTGAAGTAGAGGCTTTGGCTTAGTGAGCGTGGGAGTACTTGGAGAGATTACAGGCGAAGCAAAGTTTAAATTTTGTCTAGTTACAGCAATTCCTATCTCATCCCCTAGTGATTCTCTCAAATTCAGAGCCTGTGTCAGTAACTCACGGGATAAATTTATGTTTTCCCGACACAGAGCGCAAGTACCAAGTTGATGTAATGCCCAAGCCTCTGCCGCCTTATCATCCATAGCTCGTGCTGCTTGTAATGCATAATTCAATACTTTGCTCCACATTTCCCATCGTCGGCTGAAAACAAAAGCATTCTCTACAAGTCGGCACAAATACAAAATATCTGTCCAACGACCAGCTACTACCGTCTGTTGTAAAATCTGCAAAATAGTGTCAGCTTCCTCGAATATACGATGAGGAACCGACTGATGTTGTTCAGCCCAAGTTATGAAGTAGGATAAAGCATTCTCCCGTAAGGGTGTTAAATTTTGAATTTGCTCTAAGGTTTCACCTACAGTTCTAGTCACTTTATAACGGGAGCCATTAATCTGGACTAAATTGCGCTTCAACAAAGTTTCTAAGATAGTCTGTAGGTGATTCAGACCTGTTAAAGCCGCTACTTGTTCAGGAAGCAGCCAAGTTCCTAAGGCAGTTAGTGTTTCTAAAGTCAATCGTTGGGGTTGTGATAAAGATTTTAAAATTTCCCAATCTAGTGCCTTGGTGGGAGAAGTAGACTTTATCTGTTGGGAAACTTTCACTAATGAAATATTTTCTTCGGACACCCGCGCTGCTGCTTTGAGAATTTGCTGGGGATGACCATTCAAAATTGTACAGAGGGCTTCAGCAGCAGAATTTTCTTCTAAGGTCAGTTCTCGTCCTAGTTCCCGTTTGACTAAGATAATTGAATCATTCAAAGGAAGCCCACTTAACATAATTGAGCAACCCTCGCCCCAGAAGTAACGTTCTGACGAAGCTATGATGAAGATGAAGTTCGGCAAAGCGTTTGTCAATTCAACTACAGCTTTGCGTGGTAAATTCACATCATCTAGCAAGACAGCAGCCTGTGTTTCTTTTAATACCTGGCGTATCTTGTTAGGACTAAAGTAGCTGTTGATTTGCTCAATTTCACCCTCATTTTCACAGAAAAAATCACAAAAATCTTGGAGTAAACCTTCTACAGACTTTTCATGAGCACATAAGTATAACATTTTATCTGGCAGTAAAGAATTAATCTGGGGGTGATGAGCTAAATAACGTAGGAGAGTTGTCTTTCCCAATTCTTCCTGACCATAAAACTCTATCAGCCGCTCAGATGCTTTCAGGGCATCAAGTACTTGCTTTACCCCGTCCTTGCGGTCTAGCAATGGACGAGTAAGGGGTGGCGGAAATACTTTAACAGGTTTTGAAATGGGGCGTAGCAAAATAGGCTTCTGGAGTGAAGGATTTTTCAGGACAAAGCCTTTAGAATTATCGGTATCCAGTAATAATTTCCTATTGGTATTAATTACTATTATTTGCCCAGTATTTACTGCCTGTAACTGGACATTATCATTTCCGTGAATACCCTGAATACCCCCTCCGAGCGTAGACTCTTTAACGTTCTGCTGGAGGTTTTGATTGAAAGGAAGTTGATTTGAACTGGAATCAGGTGATGGTTGCTGGTTCACTGGCTTATTTCACTACAATCCAAAGAAAGTCTGAGCAACACCAAACCAACCGGGTAGTTCTTGCAGAATTGGTTTCACGTTCTCCCATAGGGTTTTGGTTGATTCTACAGTCTCGTTTGTAGCTTTTAGCGTCTCTGTCATGCGTTTGAGATTTCCGGCTGCTAGCTGTTTATCCGGTTCATCAGCTTGAGCCTCTTCAGAGGCTGCACCCAAATACCTGAGAGATTTTTCTTTATCGGCTTCTGGGAGTGAGGGGAATTCATCAACCATTTGCTCAATCTGTGCCAACATCCGAACTACGTCTTCCTGGGTTAGCTGCTTTTCAGCAGATGGAGCGACATTATTCTTCATTGTTTGTTGGTTATGATTGCCCTGTACAGCTTGCATACCACCATGCATTTCTCCGCCGCTCATGCTTTGAGAAATTCCACCAGGATTGTTAGTCATAGTATGTATTGAGTGCTTGAATAAAAACTAAGTATTATTGTAGCTAAAATACTAGTATATTTACTTAACTTAATCTTTATTTTGAAGCAAACTTTAACCTATCTTTAAAAATAACGTTTTACCACTGTTATCACTTTGTAATGTCTGGACGCTACCTTCAATAGTGCTATCACTGGTATAAAAAACTCCTAGCATTGCTACTAGGAGTAAAATTATCTGACAAATTCAACACAAATCACAATTAAAACTAACCAACATTTGCTAACAGCAATTCCCGTGTTGGTGAATTGCTGACTATCACCTTATCTGTTTCATCAACATCCACAAATGCTGTATCACCCGATTTGATTTCACCGGATAATATGGCTTCAGCTAAGGAATCCTCTAGGTAGTTCATAATTGCTCGACGTAATGGTCTAGCACCATAACTGGGATCGTAACCTTGTTTGACTACCAATTCCTTAAAGCGATCGCTAACTTCCAGGTTAATACCTTTTTCCGTTAACCGTTGAGAAACTTCTGTGAGCATGATTTCCGCAATCTGCTTAATTTCGTCTTGCTTGAGTTGGGTAAAGACGATAATCTCATCTAGACGGTTGAGGAACTCCGGACGGAAGTAAGCTTTCATTTCCTCATTGACTAGGTTCTTGATGCGGTTATAGGTTGCTTCTGCTTCGTTATTCGCAAACTCAAAGCCCAAACCACCGCCACCTTTTTCAATTACCTTAGAACCAATGTTGGAAGTCAAAATAATTAAAGCATTCTTGAAATCTACTTTCCTGCCTTTGGCATCCGTAAGATGACCGTCGTCGAGGATTTGTAGCAGCATATTAAATACATCGGGGTGGGCTTTTTCGATTTCGTCGAATAGCACCACTGTATAAGGTTTGCGCCGCACAGCTTCGGTTAACTGCCCGCCTTCATCGTATCCTACATAACCAGGAGGGGAGCCAATCAGTTTGGAAACATTGTGACGTTCCATATACTCGGACATATCCAAGCGAATCATGGAATCTTCCGAACCAAATAGGTAGGATGCCAAAGCTTTGGTTAGTTCTGTCTTACCTACTCCCGTAGGGCCAGAAAAGATAAAACTAGCAATGGGTCTATTGGCGTTCTTTAAGCCCACACGAGCGCGACGAATGGCTCTGGATACGGCGGTTACGGCTTGTTCTTGTCCGATGAGCCGTTGATGTAGGGTATCTTCCAAATGAAGCAATAACTCAGACTCAGATTCAGTTAACTTATTAACCGGTACGCCAGTCCAAGAAGCAACAATTTGGGCAATATCCTCCTCATCCACAACAGCAGTTTTCACCTTCTCCCCATTTTGCAAGTCTTGGAGTTTTGCCGTCAATTCCAACTCGCGATCGCGCAGTTCTCCAGCCTTGACAAAATCCTGGGTTTTCACGGCTTCATCTTTATTTTTGATGACACCATTTAATTCCTGCTTCAATTCTTTGTTATCAGACTTGAGGGAAGTGCGTAAGCGGACGCGGGAACCGGCTTCATCAATTAAATCAATTGCCTTATCTGGCAGGAAGCGATCGCTAATGTAGCGGTCTGACAATTCAGCCGCGGCCACCAGAGCATCATCCGCAATATTAACCCGATGGTGTTGCTCGTAAACCCCACGCAAACCTTGTAAAATCTGGATAGTTTCTTCTACGGAAGGTTCACCCACCATGATGGGTTGAAAGCGGCGCTCTAGGGCAGCATCCCTTTCAATATGCTTACGATATTCATCCAGGGTTGTAGCTCCCAAACATTGGACTTCACCCCTAGCTAAAGCAGGTTTGAGGATATTGGCAGCATCCATGCCCCCCTCAATCCCTCCAGCACCTACCAAGGTGTGGATTTCATCAATTACCAGAATGATGTTACCAGCAGAACGGATTTCATCAACAATTTTCTTGAGACGTTCTTCAAAATCTCCCCGGAAGCGAGTCCCGGCTATAAGTAGCCCCATATCAAGGCTAAATACTTGCTTATTCAGCAAAATTTCTGGAACATCCTGGTTGTTGATCCGTTGTGCCAAACCTTCAGCGATCGCGGTTTTACCGACCCCTGGTTCTCCAATCAGAACTGGATTATTTTTAGTCCGGCGACCCAGGATTTGCACAGTACGTTCAATTTCCTTTTCCCTGCCAACCACAGGGTCCAGTTTACCTGACTGAGCCAATTGGGAGAGATTTCTACCAAATTCCTCAAGAGCGATCGCACCAGAGCGTCTGCTGTCACCACCAAAGCCACCTGGTGCTACAGATGCAACTTCACCCAAGCGACGGATGACTAAATTGCGGACTTGGGAAAGGTCAACCCCCAAATTTTGCAATACTTTGGCAGCGACACCCTCACCAGCCTCAGTTAATCCTAAAAGTAAATGTTCCGTACCAATAAAATTATTTCCCAAGCGACGAGCTTCCTTGAAAGCTTGCTCAAATAAGCTTTTCACCTTGGGGGTAAAAGGAATTTCCGGCGGTAGATAGCCAGAACCCCTACCAATAATTCTTTCAACTTCTTGACGTGCCTCTTTATGATTCACGCCCAACTCAGTCAGCACTTCGGCAGCAATCCCAGTTTTTTCTCCCAGTAATCCCAAGAGAATTTGTTCTGTTCCTACAAAATTATGTCCCAGGCGACGTGCTTCCTCCTGGGCAAGCATAACTACCTTAATAGCTTCAGAAGTAAAGTGTTCAAACATAGCAGGTCTTGCTCCCTCGCTGCACGGTCGGGATGAAATAATTTTCACCCATACCAGGACTTCTATAATACTTTGCTTAAGGACAATGTATCTTTATTTAAAGTTGAGTGGCAGTAGGGAGACCCGTAAGGCTTAAGGTGTATTTGCCGCCTATGCCCATTCAATCAATATTTCCAGTCATTTCAGTTATCAGTTATCAGTTATCAGTTACCCCATCGATGAATCGAAGGGCTAATGAGAACAAGGAAAACATTTTTGACTCTCCACGGATAAATCCGGAGAGCAGCGCGGTCTTGGGGGTTTCCCCCATGAGCGACTGCGGAGGGCTTGTATCCA
>JASJDS010000249.1 GCA_030065055.1 Calothrix sp. MO_192.B10 | reverse complement strand
GTATGGCGTGGGTTGATTTTAAAAACGACCTTTCCTGACTTTGCAGCCATGTACTCAATCTTGGAAATCAACGCATACCAAGAAGCATCTGCTATTGAACGAGACAAAGCACGTTTAGCACTTTGTCCATTTGATAGAAACCTCCCTTTCACTTGATCATATTTAGGCTTGCAACGTTTGATCATGCCAGAGATATTCAAATCTTCTATGGCAATAGCATCAGCTTTTTTGACTATCTTTTTGGCAACTTGCCACTGATATGCTTCACGCCTTGTTGCTATTTGATGCTGAAAAGTTGATAGTTTCTGCTGTGCTTCGCGTCTATTACTAGAGCGTTTCTTTTTACGAGAAACACGACGCTGACGAATATGTTGTAAATGCTTTGTTTTTTGATTTGTAGCAAACCTAGGATTATCGATTACTGACCCATCAGAGCAGTAAACAAGTTTGACTAACCCCATGTCTAAGCCAACAATAGTATTAATTTCCTCGTTGGACTTAATAGGGAATACGGGTACAGTTTTATATTCAATTCTGATAGAAATATAGTAGCCGTCTGCCTTTTTACGTACAGTGACAGACTTGATTTTAAACCCTGGGGGAATATCCCTTGAATTGTAAAACCTCATCCATCCCAGTTTGGGCAGATATATTTTGTTTCTATCCAGTTTTACACCAGTTGTAAAAGTAAAAGAACGCATTGTACTGCGATTCTTGAACTTAGGAAAGCCACGACCGACAAAAAAGTTTTCAAAAGCTTTATCTAGTCGTTTGATATTTTGCTGTAAAACAGTTGAGTCTACATCTTTGTACCAAGGACGAACTTTCTTTAGTTCTGGAAGTGCAGTAATCTGGATTTCTCCAGCACTGCGTCTTTTACCGTTGTCTCTCCAAGGTTCACCACTAGCACCATAGCTAGACACACAGCAAGTTAATGGACTGGCTACCGACTTGGTTTTTAAATCACAGTATTCACCAAATATAAATCTTTGTTGATAGGTATCGATTCTATCTGCTAATGACCAATTATAATTTGCTCTTAGCATATCTAGCCAGTGATCCATTTTGACAACTTGCGCCTGTTTTGGACGTAGCTTGTAGACATAAGCTAAGAGCAAACTTTTTCCTTTTTCGTAGACAGTGCTATTGTGATCTACAGTAAAATATAGCAGAAAGAAGTAAAATGACACAACAGTACCGGAGAAATTCTCATACTGTTTCTTTGGTAAACTACCACCTAGTCTGGATACATAAAAGACGTAAAAAGGTGCTGGTTGGTGACGTAGAGAAACGTTTACGTCAAATCATTTGGGAAGTATGTCAAGAAAAAGACTGGATTGTTATTGCTTTAGAAATCATCAGCGACCATGTACATTTGTTAGTTAATGTGCCTCCCAATGTCGCAGCACATGAGGTAGTTAAAGCAATTAAAGGACGCAGTTCTCGCTACTTGCGTGGCTGTATTTCCTCTGAATATCTTTTGCTGCAATATCAACTTGTTCAGATTTGACATAAACAGTCAGCAGAATAATTCCTGTTGCTGTTTTGACGTAATAAATTAGACGATAGCCGCCACTTTTACCCTTTTGAGTGTCGCTATTTCGGACTCGTAACTTGAAGACTGCATAACCAACACCAGGTATTTGCTCTCCTGGCAATTCTCCCTGCTCAAGTTGTTCAATAACAGGTTGTATATCATTCCGAATATTGCGATATTTTTTGGCAAGGGTACGGATATTTCGGTTGAAAGTTGGCGAAGCTTCAACTTGAACAAGGGGTTGGTCAGTCATTATCCAGACTTTCCCAAAGTTGAGCTACAGGAATAGTTTGTCCAGTCATCGCTTCATGCCAAGCTTGCCGGAAGTCTGCTAATATTTCTGTTTGAGAGGTGTCATCTTGGTCTGTTTCTTCTGAGATTAAAACAATAACCTCTACCCGACTGTTTTTATCGGCAATTAGAGGTTGATCTAAGGTGAGTTGTCCCTTCTCATCGATTGTACCCATTACTTTCAGTGCTTTCATTGTTACCCCCATATAATTTAATCAGTGGTAGTTTTTAGGATGATTCCTAATGCGTCAAGCTGCTGATTAATCCAAGTTGTTGCTGTTACTTCATCGGTTTCAATAGCTTGTTCTATTCCTGTTTTAGCAATTCCTAGCAATTGTTTGGATTACTCCCGCGCTTTCCGAGATTCCTTGACCTTTTCTACGATTTTCTGACGAGTCGCTTTTTTAGGTAGTGTGATTGGAATATTTAACAAATCCTCAGTGGAAATTGCCGGATACATACTTGCAGTTGTATGAATATCAAGGATTTCGCAGACAATGGGCGATCGCAAATCCGATGAAATGCCCCACCTAATAATTATTGTTGCATATAGTGCAAGTATATTTATCTGGTGCGATCGCTTGCGCTGAGGGAGAGGTTCGCGTAGTGGCTCCTATGAAGCATCAGGCGTTGCATAAATGTGGGAAGAACTAGAGGTGGAAACTATTAGTTTATGGTTGCTTGGGTGTGTAGCTCAACCCAATCCCTATTACATTATTCTATCAGCATTATCTCCTGCGAATCAATTTTAAGCTCAATGTGAGTTCCATATTGGAGTTCAGGTATAAATGGTGCAAGTATTTCAAGGGTAGAAGGGTTTTGGAAATGAGTTATTTTGGTCTCTGGATGGGGATAGTAGACAAAACCATCATATCGATTTCCAGCAAATATAATTTGACAACACGAAAACGAAAAATTTTCTGGAGGATAGGTATCTATCCACTTAACATTAAGGAAAGTGAATTCTGGATTACTAATAATGAATTTATTAGGAGATATTGAGATATTTAACGTGCCATTAAAAAGTTCACTCAAATCAAGACCCAAATCTTTGAAAAAAGGTTTTTGAATTTCAATAGTTCCCTTGGGAAAGGGTGTATCTTCTGAAATTCCAGAAGCAACTTGATGCCCTTGCTCTACAACACCCCTAACAAGTATCCAGTCTTTACTCACTGACTAGCTCCTGATCTGTATTTTTTATACTTAACCATCGTTGTTCAGCTATACGGAAACTTTCCGTATATCATTCGTAGGGGCGGGGTAACCCCGCCCCTACAATGTGGGATAATTTATTTTTTGGTATTTATACGTACTTATACTCTATTCCACTGTAACACTTCTTGCCAAATTACGGGGCTGGTCCACATCCAAACCGCGCCGCGCCGCAATGTGATAAGCCAATAGTTGCATAGGAACTACCGTTAACAGGGGAGATAACAACTCATCCACCTCCGGCACAGGAATCATATCATTAAACACATCCGCCGCTTCACCATGATTTACCGGAGTTACTCCAATTAACCGGGAATCCCTAGCCTTAGCTTCCTGGGCGTTAGAAATCACCTTTTCGTAGACACTTCCAGGGGTTGCGATCGCCACCACTGGCACTTTAGCATCTAATAAGGCAATGGGACCATGTTTCATTTCTCCAGCAGGATACCCTTCGGCGTGAATATAACTAATTTCTTTCAATTTCAACGCCCCTTCTAAGGCAATGGGGAAGTTAATTCCTCTGCCTAGAAAAATAAAGTCTGTGGTTTCCGCAAAGTCATGGGCTAAATGCTCGGTTAACTTTTCCTGGCTTTCCAAGGTAGATTCAATTTCCTTGGGAATATGGCGCAAATCAGTAATGATTTCCACTAATCTCTCCTGAGGGAGAATTTGACGGCGTTCTGCCAAATCCAATGCCAAGGCGTAAAATGCCATTAATTGGGCGGTAAAGGTTTTGGTGGCGGCAACACCAATTTCTATCCCTGCCAAGGTATTAATAATATGGGGTACCATATGACCCAAGCTACTTTCTGGGCGGTTGGTAATCCCTAACAGTCGTACTTGATACTTAGGCTCTAATCCTTGGCGACGTTCTTTTTCCATTCCCAAGGCTGCTAGGGTATCAGCAGTTTCCCCAGATTGGGTAACGCCAATGGTAAGGGTATTGGGTGTTAGGGGTGATGGGGCGTAGCGAAACTCTGAAGCATACTGTACTTGGGTGGGAATCCCCGCTATTTGTTCGAGTAAGTATTTCCCGATTAATGCAGCGTGCCAACTAGTACCACAGGCAACAATTTGAATTTGCTCTAAGTCTGCGTAAACTGACTCTGGTAAACCCAGATTAATTAAGGAATTAGCTCCATCACCTTCCGAACTAAAGTAAGCATCCAAACAAGCCCTAACTACCCCTGGTTGCTCGTAGATTTCCTTGAGCATGAAGTGCTTGAATCCTTGTTTTTCTACCATAGTCGGACTCAAGCTCAACATCCGCACGTGCTTGCGTTGTCTAACACCAGCGAAGTCGTAAATCTCAACCCCCAAGGGAGTTAATCTTGCCATTTCTCCATTCTCTAGGGGAAGTACGGCACGGGTATGGGAAATAATTGCCGGGGTATCAGAAGCACAGAAAAATTCCCCTTGCCCAAAACCAATTACCAAAGGAGCTTGTTGGCGGACAGCAATCAATTCATCGGGGTAATCAGCACAAATAACCGCGATCGCAAATGCTCCTTGGAGTTCGTTCACAGCTTTACGAACTGCCTCAAAAAAGATATCATCAGAATTATCATCTGCAAGGGCTATTTCTTCCTTGAGGAACTGAGCGATGAGGTGAGGTATAACTTCAGTATCAGTTTCCGAAACAAACTCATGTCCTTGAGCCTTTAACTGTTCCCGTAATTCTCGATAATTTTCCACAATCCCATTTTGCACCACCGCAATCCGCATTGCCATATCCATGTGCGGGTGAGCATTACGTTCCTCTGGCTTACCATGAGTTGCCCAGCGCGTGTGACCAATACCTATAGGTGCGGGATTTTCTGATTGTTCGATTTTCGAGCGTAGGTTGTAGAGTTTACCCTTGGCTCGCACACAATTCAGTTCACCTGACCAAATCGTAGCAATTCCAGCAGAGTCATAGCCCCGATACTCCAACTTCTCCAGTCCAGAGAGTAAAATATCTGTTGCTGTTTGAGTGCCTATATAACCAACAATACCGCACATTTATCACACCACTCCTTAAAATTAAGAATAATTCTGCCCTCTATCAAGTATAGTTCTTTGCTCAAGAACTCCACAGCATAAAGAATAAATAGAGGTTATGAGTAAGGAATGATTACGTAGGCTCGGCACTACCCTATAATCCTAAGACTTGGGGGAATGCCTACCCTACGATGTGAAAAGTGCTTGCTATCAAAGCAGCGAAAGACTAGCTCTGGGAGAAAATAAAATTAATTTCTCTAGTAAGCAACTCCCATGCTGCGAGTAGTTTCAGCACCCAAATAAACCCGAATGCTCAGAAAATCAGTAGGACAAGCAGTTTCGCACCGCTTGCAACCCACACAATCGTCTGTGCGAGGGGAAGCTGCAAGCTGTCCAGCTTTACAGCCATCCCAGGGTACCATTTCCAATACATCAGTTGGACAAGCGCGGACGCATTGAGTGCAACCAATGCAGGTATCGTAGATTTTTACGGTATGAGACATTAAAAAGGCTCCTTTCCGAGGTTTTTTCTCTGCGAAGGGATCGTAATCAACGCTTAGTTTACCGCAGTCAATTAGCTATCGTAAGCAAAAGGCTACATAACTTTAAAGAACGTAATATGCCGTCAGGGGAGTGGGGGAGTGTGGGTAGTGATGGAGTGATCATAACAAATGACATTTCATATCCTGATTCAGCAATGCCGGTTTATCTATGGAATCAATCCAAAATTTCAAACTATACAGGACTTACGCACGGACAACGTAAACACAGTCATTGCGACGTAAGGAAGCAATCTCAAACAACTGATTTATCGTAACGAGTGCGTAAGTCCTACTATATTCATAATTGTTTGATCAATAACTATTTTTAAATTTTTGGTAGAGAGAGAAAATCTCTGAGCATATCTGCTGCTGCTTCTATTTTTTCCCCAGACTTCAAGTAGTTGGCATAGTATGTACTAAGGGGCAATTTTTCTCCAGATGCAAGAGATAGGGTCATGCGATAAACCTTACTTTTGTGGTATGTCCACTCTACTTGCACATCTTGAATATTGAACAGTTGATGTTTGGTCGTTTTGGTAAATATAAATAGCCACCGTTGTTTTTTTATCATATAACCGCTGCTGCGATCAAATTCACAAATACTGGATTCACTCATAAAAATCATGTATCCTATTTGAATTGCGATCGCTAATAGAAAAAGCCATTGAAATAGAGCATACCCCATTTTTAATTGGAAGGATTGCTGCTTAGGGTTGTTGATAAAAGCATTTATCCGAGATTGTGCTATCAATATATTTGGTGCTGTATATTTCGGCTGATAAATTTTATCAACTAAAAAAATGACTTCTCTATTTTTCGCTAATAATACCACCTGTTGTGTTTTAGGGCGATTAGAAGTATCATATATTGTATTTATTTTTACAGATTTTAAATCTTCAATTTTTGCGATTTCAGATGGTAAAAATGGTAATAGCAAAGTTTGCAACTGGCAATTTATTTGTTTTTCTTTTACCCGCTCACAAGTTATCTTTTTAGGAATTGGCTGCAAAAGTATAGTGAAAAATATTGGTAAACCTATCAGACTTAATCCAGTCATTATCCACATGAACCAAGGAAAAAACCTTAATGTAAGCTTATTTGCCGTTTGTTTAATCATAGCCATAATTTAAATATTATTAACTTTTTGGTAAATAGAGAAATTTTCTAATAAGATTTGCTTCTGCTTCAATCTTTGTTTCAGACCTTGAGAAATTAGCATTGTATGTACTCAAGGGTAATTTTTTCCCTGATGACAGAAGTAGAGTAATGCGCTTACCCTGATGTTGGTGGTATGACCACTCTATTTGCACATCTTGAATATCTAGCAGTGGATGTTTGATGGTTTTGGTAAATACAAATAGCCATGTTCGTTTTTTTATCATGTAGCCGCTACTGCGATCAAATTCACAAATATTAAATTCACCTTGGCTACAAATAATAATACATATAGGAATTATAATCATCAGCACAAAGAAATATAGTCCAAATGTGCTACCCATTTGTAAATTTAATGATTGCTGGCTGGTGTCATTTACAAAAGCATTAATATGAGATTCAGCTCTCGATATCTGTGGTTCTATGTCTGTAGTTTCTACAGTTTTGCGTATAGGTTCTAAATTTGGATACGATAAAATAATTATCCTTTTCCGTTTAGTTAGTAATATGAGTAAGTGCCTGATGGTTTTATTGTTACTATTAGACACTTTAGTATATTTTGAAGATATTAATTCTTCCACTTTAGTATTCACTTTAGTGAATGATAATCTTGGTAATATCCAAGTTGTAAATTGACAATTTATTTTTTCTGTTTCTAAGCGATCGCAAGTTAGCTGTTTAGGGATTAACGGTAACAATATAGACAAATAACTGGGTGAGGAAATTATGACAAGAAATGCAAGTATTATCCAGAATGACCAAGGGAAGAAACTTAGTGTAAGTTTATTTGCTGTTTGTTTTACAATAGCCATAAGTTGAAGACCATAAATATTGCTTTAGAGATATGTATAGGACTTACGCAAAATTCACGTAATTACGTCATTACGTTTGCGTAGCATGTCCGGAACGGACGAACGATAGCGACGTAATCGCCTAAAACTCTGGGATTGCTTCCCTACACGGAGCCTGTTGCGAGC
>JASJDS010000067.1 GCA_030065055.1 Calothrix sp. MO_192.B10 | reverse complement strand
AAGGAGACGCGCCGCTCGTAAGAGCAAACGGCGGGTGCCTGGAAACTCGGCTAGACAGCTAGAGCTGTTTGAAGATATATCAGCCAATCTAGCCTAAGCTGGTAGAATCTCCCGCGCTTCCAGCCGGGAGAGTGTCAATGAAAATGTAAACAGGACTTACGCACGGACAACGTAAACACAGTCATTGCGACGCAAGGAAGCAATCCCAAACACCTAACTTCTCGTAACGAGTGCGTAAGTCCTAGTAAATTCATACTCTGATTCAGCAATACCAAAATATCCATAGCTATCCATCAACCACCAACTAACAACTAACAACTAACAACTAACAACTAACAACTAACAACCGTCAACCACAAAAAATGTCAAGGCAAAAGCAAAGACGTAAACGCGGTGTAATTCTGACTCAGATAGGGTTAAAAAAGCTGCAACAGGCTAGACATGAAGCAGAAATGTTGGATAATGATGGAGCTAGGTTTACCCTGGAAGAATTAAGCGATCGCACTCAGTTAGCACCTTTTACTGTGTCGAAGGTTTTGGCTTGTGAAGAGGGGGTTGATAAGCAAACCTTGGCATATTTTTTCCGAGCTTTTGGGTTAGATTTAACTACTAATGATTATAAAAGACCAGGGAGCGGCGAGCAGGGGGAACCAAGGAAACAAGAAGACAAATTTTTTCCCATCACCTCATCACCCCATCATCCCATCACCCCATCACCCCATCACTCCCTCACTCCCTCACTCCCTCACTCCCTCACTCCGGGCGGGGAAACCCCGCCCCTACTCCTCCCCTCCTCCCCTCATCCCCTCACCGACTGGGGTGAAGCGGTTGATGTGACAATTTTTTTTGGACGCAGGGAAGAACTTGCAAAGTTAGGGAGTTGGATAGTTGAGGATAATTGTCGAATTGTCACAGTATTGGGCATGGGAGGAATTGGCAAAACTTCCCTATCTGTGAAATTAGCAGAGCAAATTCAAAATCAGTTTGAGTTTGTCGTTTGGCGCAGTCTCCGCAATAACCCCACTCTCCAAGAATTACTCACCAATTTGTTATACTTCTTTGCTAATGGTCAACCCCTCAACCTATCCGCAAATATTGGGGATAGTATTTCCCAACTCATTGCCCATTTGCGATCGCATCGTTGTTTAATCATACTAGATAATGCGGAATCCATTTTAGCTACTGGGGAGCAATCGGGACATTACCAGGTTGGTTACGAAGATTACGGGCAATTATGGCAGCAATTAGGGGAAACTACCCATCAAAGTTCTATAGTCATAACCAGTCGGGAAAAACCTCCGGAAATTGCGGCGATGGAGGGTGAAACCTTACCAGTACGCTCATTACAACTATCGGGATTAAATGCGATCGCAGCTTTAGAACTAATTCAAACTAAAAGCTTTGATAATCATGATCATACAGCTTGGCAGCAGTTAATTCAACACTACGGTGGTAATCCCCTCGCCATCAAGATTGTCGCCACAACTATTAAAGAATTGTTTGCTGGGGATATTCAAGAATTTCTCGCCCAAGGAACTAAGGTATTTGGTAGTATTTACGACTTAATTTCTCAGCAATTTCATCGTTTATCTGCCCTAGAAAAAGACCTGATGTATTGGTTGGCAATTAACCGCGAACCAATTTCCCTCACCAATTTACGGGATGATTTGGTATTGCCCATATTTTCCATGAAACTATTGGAGGCTTTAGACTCCCTAGTTAGACGTAATTTAATTGAAAAGCAATCCCTAACCAATTCTCCCATCCAATTCACCCTCCAACCCGTAGTGATGGAATATGTCACCGAGCAATTAATTGAGGGGGTATGTGAGGAAATAACTAATGGCAAGTTGTCAGCCAATTCCATCTTCAACAACTATGCTCTGATGCAAGCAACAGCCAAAGATTACATCAGAGTTACCCAAACAAAATTAATTATCCAACCTCTAATTGACCAACTATTGGTAAACTTACGCACCAAACCAGCCATTCAAACCCAATTACAAGAAATTCTACATCAACTACAACATAGAAACACCCCTCCTGACCAAGAACCAGGATATACTGCTGGCAACATTCTCAACCTCCTATGCCAACTCAAAACCGACTTAAGGGGTTATGATTTCTCCCATTTAACTATCTGGCAAGCATATCTGCAAAATACCCCATTGAGAGAGGTTAACTTTGCCCATGCAGATTTATCCAAATCTGTATTTGCGAAAACCTTTGCCATTGCCATGTCTGCGGCATTCTCTCCCAATGGTAAAATTGTGGTGACAGGTCACTCAGACGGTAAAATTAATAGTTGGAATGTTGCCACAGGTCAACTGTTAATTAGCCATCAAGAACACCCAACTTCTGTGTGGTGTCTTGCTTTTAGCCTCACTGGTAACATCCTTGCTAGTTGCTCCCAAGATGAAACAATTAAATTATGGGATACAGCTACGGGTCAGTGTCTCAATATTTTACACGGCCACAGAGGTAGCGTTTACTCTTGTGTATTTACCCCTGACGAACAAAGATTAATTAGTAGTGGTGCAGACTGTACCATTAGAGTTTGGGATTTGCGTCTGGGAAAATGTACCCAAGTATTCACCGAACATAGTAAGGGAATTTGGTCTGTAGCTCTGTCTCCCAATTTACCTAATATTCTTGCCAGTGGTAGCGATGACCAAACTGTGAGGATATGGGATTTAGCTACGGGAGATTGTTTGGAAACATTTTCGCAACATAATGGATGGGTAAAAGGAGTTACTTTCAACTCCGAAGGATTACTAGCAAGTTGTAGTCTCGACGGAACAGTGAGGCTGTGGGATCTCCAGCAAGGGAGATGCCTAGGTGTATTAGAAAATCAAGGAGGAGGCATATTAGCGATCGCATTTTTGCATGATGATAATCTTGCTAGCTGCCATGTTGATGGTACTATTAACATCTGGGATATTACCAGTGGCAAATGTATTAAAACATGGCAAGGACATACTAATTCCGTACAAGCGATCGCATCTCATCCCCAAGGAAATATACTTGCCAGTAGTAGTGATGATTTCTCAATTAAATTATGGGATGTCCGCAACAGCGAGTGCATCAGAACCTTAAAAGCACGGTTAAATTGGATTGGTTCCGTCTCCATCAATAATTCCGGCATTGTCGCCAGTGGTAGTGCAGACAAAATAGTCAGACTCTGGAATTTAGATACATCCAATGTCACATCTCTCAGTGGACATACTGATTATATATTTGCTGTAGCATTTAGTCCTGATGGTTTGAAATTAGTCAGTGGTAGTGCTGATAAAACCATTCGTGTTTGGAATGTGAGCAGTGGTGAATGTATCAAAATTATCCCAGCACACCAGGGAATGGTAACGGGTTTAGCATTTAGCCCAGATGGTAGCCTATTAGCCAGTAGCAGCTATGACCGGACTGTGAAATTATGGGATATAGCAACATATCAACTCATAGCCACCATCCCCGAACACTTTGCCATGTCAGTTGCATTTAGCCCCGATGGTAAAAAGCTGGCTGTGGGGAGTTTTGACGACACCGTGAGAATTTGGGATATTGCTACCCAGCAATGCCATCTTTCCCTCAAAGGACACAGTATCTTAGCTTGGCGAGTTACTTTTAGCCCAGATGGTAATATTTTAGCAACAGGTAGTAGTAGCGATCGCACCATTCGTCTTTGGGATATAAATAATGGTGAGTGTATGCATATACTCCCAGCCCATGAAGATTGGATTTTAGGCATTACCTTTAGTCCAGATGGTAGTATCCTTGCCAGTTGTAGCAGCGACGGTACTGTTAAACTTTGGGATGTGATGCGAGGCTGTTGTATTGCTACCCTGGAACAAAATAATACTTGGGTTTTATCCCTCGCCTTTAATAGCCAAGGTAACATCCTAGTCAGTGGTGATGGCAATGCTGCAATTAAAGTTTGGGATGTACAAACCAAAGAATGTATTCAAACTTTAAGAGCAGAGTGGCTTTACGAAAAAATGAATATTTCTGGAGTAACAGGGTTGACAGAGGCTCAAAAATCAACCCTGTTAGCCTTGGGAGCCCATAACAAGTAGATGGGTGGAAAAAATTTTCTTTCCCGTTTGAGATAAGTACTCATGCAAAATTAATTGTATATTGTCATTGCGAGTGCAGCGAAGCGAAACGTAGACACGAAGTGGCTTCTCGAAGAGTAGCAATCGCAGGGGTTTGGGATTGCTTAACTTCGTAAGCGCTTCGCGCACGCTAACGCGAACGCAATGACATAAATATTTTTGCATAGGCAGTTATCTATTGCGTTTACGGCGATTTCCGGTAACACTACTCCAATCAGGTTGATTTGTGAAGTATTATTACTGAGAACAAAACAAAAAATAGTATCTTTTGTTTCAGTAAATATATTGATTAGATGTCAGTTTTGAAAGCTTCTGTGAAAGTATCAATTTATCCCTTGCTGCTGTAACTAATATTGGATTAACACGGGGATAAGAATGCATAAATTAGAAATAAAAATTCATAATGACTAAAAATATTCTCTTAAAAATTATTACTGCAACTGCTAGTGCTGCCCTGTGGAACTTAAGTAGTGCTAGTGTGGCTGACGCTGCATCTTTTAGGGGATTAGGAGACCTCCCTGGCAATGTTTTCTTTAGTTCTGCTAGTGATGTGTCTGCTGATGGTTCTACTGTTGTTGGACGAAGTAGTAGTGCTAATGGTACTGAAGCATTTATTTGGGATAGCACTAACGGAATACAAGGCTTAGGAGACCTACCCAGTGCTGGATTTAATAGTGCTGCCAATGGTGTATCTGCTGATGGTTCTACTGTCGTTGGACGAGGTGCTGGTCCTAATGGTATTGAAGCATTTATTTGGGATAGCGCTAATGGAATGCAGGGCTTAGGAAACCTCCCTGGTGCTGGAACCTTTAGTTTCTTAAGTAATGCTAAAGGTATATCTGCTGATGGCTCTACTGTTGTGGGAATCAGTAATAATGGTCCTTTTGACCAAGAAGCATTTATTTGGGATAGCACTAATGGAATGCAAAGCATAGGAGATCTTCCTGGTGGTCTTGTTATTGGCGTTGCTCAGAGTGTATCTGCGGATGGTTCTACTATCGTTGGAATCAGCAATAGTGCTAGTGGGAATGAATATTTTATTTGGGATAGCACTAATGGAATGCAAGGTTTAGGAATTTTACAGGGTGGTGGTTTTACTAATGAGAGTGCAATATCTGCTGATGGTTCTACAGTTGTAGGAACAACTAATACAGCTAATGGTGTTGAAGCATTTATTTGGGATAGCACTAATGGAATGCAAGGATTAGGAGACCTTCCTGGTGCTGGTTTCACTAGTTTTGCTAGGGCTGTATCTGGTAATGGTTCTATTGTTGTTGGAGGTAGTAGTGGCGCTGCTAATGGTGTTGAAGCATTTATTTGGGATAGCGCTAATGGAATCCGTTCACTTGAGGATGTTTTAGTTACTGACTTTGGTCTTGACTTAACTGGTTGGACTTTAAGGGAAGCCACTGGCATCTCAGATGACGGCTCGACTATCGTTGGTTTTGGAGTGAACCCGAATGGGAATACAGAGGCATGGATTGCGAAGCTTGATTCTCAATCTGTTCCTGAACCTTCCACCATATTCGGTTTAGGTTTAGTTGTGGGAGCAGGAGTATTATCGAGGAAGAAAAAGTCAATCTCTAGAACACCGATTCATTAATCCCAGAAACCGGGTTTATGTAAGGAGATTTCCAGAATTGAAATTACCATGGGAACTGATATGATGTCCGTTTTAATAACCGTCATTGCCACCGTAGGGAAGTAATCCTAAAAACTCTGTGATTGCTACTCTTCGAGAAGCCACTTCGTGTCTACGTTTCACTTCGTTCCACTCGCTGCGGACATATTCATGGTGATTTGCCGGACATCATATGACAAGTCACCATCAACAGATGTCATTACAATGTTGGTCATATAGCATATCCATTGTAGGGAACATCCACTGACCTTTTCCCATGCCATAATCTGAATGTCGCCGTGCCCAAAACCCATTGGTTTACCCAAATGCAATCGCGTCCCTGGCACTGTGTTCAAATATTCATGGTCAGGGCACGGCGTATTTCATATTGTTGGCAATCCGCTCCCCAGGGGTGTAGGGTATGGGGTATGGTGCAATTCTTAGAGGCTAATTATAATTGTAGTTATCACTAATAAATTTAAGTTTGTAGTAAACATGAAGAGTGCCTCCAAGAAGCAATCTTCGACCCCTGCTACGAGCAAAATATCATACCAGTTGCGTAATTTATCTAACTATTGTTGATTGTCCGATTCAGCTAACAATAATTCTTCAACTTAATACTAAATTTTGAGAGATTTAACTATGAAATACTCGCTTATAGTTTTAGCTCTTGCGATTGGCACTCTTGTTGTGAGTAACAGAGCCTATGCTAACCCTGCTAGAGGCGATGCTCCCAAGGGCGATCGCAATTCAGCTAATGTCTTGATAACTGAACCAGTAACGATTACAAACCAGTGGGATAATATCCAGACTAATAATATTCAAAAAACTACCAACTCAATTTTGAGTATAAGAGATAGCAAATGCAAAAAAATTAACCCCCTTGAATTAATTGAGAATCCGGCTACATTTTTTAGGGAATGTCCTCAACCGAATCAGCAAAATCTTCCCTACACCCAGCCAGTTGAATATTTAAAAGTTCCTAAGTTAGATGGGGGTATTAAAGTGCCAGTGAGTAACTTTTGAGATATCAGCTCAATGCACACAGATCCCCGACTTCTGCAAAAAGTCGGGAATCTAGACAGGTAATATCATGTTGCAGTTAAAGACTTATCACTAAGACTGCATGGGTGCAGGGGTGCAGGGTACAGGGGGAGAAAGAGGTTTGGTGATTTTTGCACTAGAAAATAATTCCCTCACTCTGGGCGGGGAAACCCCGCCCCTACTCCTGAACTCCGAACTCCGAACTCCGAACTCCGAACTCCGAACTCCGAACTCCGAACTCCCTATTTTCAAGTCCCCCACGGAAAAATCCCACAACCTGCAGATGAAAATGCGGGGGTGACTAACTCCTCAAGGGCGCACGCAATGCGCCCCTACAAGCTCCGCGCTGATTAACTATTTTCAAGTTAGTCTCCCACAGGAAAATCCCACAACCAAGCATGAAAATATATCTCAAGTGCGGCTCCTACACCTAAGCTGTCAACCATCAACTAACAACTAACAACTAACAACTAACAACTATCAACCATTTTCTAGCTAGACGGGATTTAACTACCATTATTGTTACTGCTATAACGCACCCTAGTTCCAGCCCACAATAACTTTTCTCGCAGAGTTTGATAGTAGGAGTTGTTTTCCCGTAAGACAATAAACTTAGCTCGACAATCCGCCATTCTAATATCAACTCGATGTCCGGGCCAAATTGAAGTTGCCAACACCCCATCCATCCACAGCTTAGTACTCAAATCGTAATCTCCTAGGGGCCAAATACTTACCACCGCGCCAGGAGGTAGGATTAAAGGACGGCTAGAAAGGCTCATGGGACAAATGGGAGTGATGGTAATGGCTTCCATCCCATCATGCATAATTGGACCACTAGCAGAAACAGTGTAACCAGTAGAACCCGTGGGTGTGGAAACAATTAAACCATCCCCCACATACTGATCCACCATCTCACCATCTATTTCCATTTCTAGAATAGAAGTAATCATGCGATCGGCGGAAGCTGGTTTGACACACATTTCATTCAAACCCAAATATCGCTCAGTCACTGGCTCCAAATTAGAACCTTGACCCTCAAATACTGCCGCTTGTATCATCATTCGTCGCTGGATGGCATAGCGGTCCTCGAACAATCGATCCCAAACTTTCTCTGTGTCTTTAAATTCTTCCACAGATTCCGTTAGAAACCCCAAATGACCACCTACATTCACTCCCAAAATGGGAACTCCGGCAGGGGCTAAATGCCTAGCACTGGTTAAAACAGTGCCATCACCACCAAGAACCAAAGCCAAGTCAATTGGTTGTCCTGCGGAAGCCAAAAATACCGGATAAGGATTATCTTTTGGTCCGCTAGGACCCATTAATACTTGGCATTGGCGACTTTCTAATTGTTTGGCACAGATTTCGGCCCAGCGCTTGCTCTGGGAATCTGTGGCCTTGTAAGCAATAATTACCTGCTTTAGCTCCACAATATTACCACTTGAGGAGATTGAACTGCTCCATATCAACGGTATCGCGATTGCGATAAATTGCCAGTATAATCGCCAAACCAACGGCTGCTTCAGCCGCTGCTACGGCGATGACAAACACAGTAAATACCTGACCTTTAATTGCTGTGGGGTCTAGGTAGTTGGAAAATGCCATTAAATTTAAGTTCACAGCATTTAGCAGCAACTCGATAGACATTAACACTCGCACTGCGTTACGGCTGGTAATCAATCCATAGATACCAATACAGAATAAAGCAGCCGCTAATAATAAAAAGTATTCAAGTTGCATAAATTGTTGTCTTCCTAGAAAAATTTTTGGCAGGTTGGTAATGAATAGAAATCAAAACTATGAAGAAGCACCGGGAAAAGGGTACATTCATAGGGGGTGACGTGCTGCCCGTTGGGTGCTTCTAAATATAACTTAGGATTATCACCATTCCCTAAAGTTTACAGTTCATGATGACTATTTACTACTAACCATTTACCACTACTCTCCTTCGCTTCCTGCTGAAACTAAATCCCGAGGACGCTCTGGTAATTGCAAAACGCTGGATGGAGATTCAACAGAGACTTCGGTATCTGGGATATACTCGCGACGAGCGAGAATAATTGCCCCTACCATCGCCATTAACAACAACACAGAAGCTAATTCAAAGGGCAGCAAAAAGTCACTGAAAAAATGCTCGCCAATTAGCATAATAGAATTATCTGCGGGGGTAGCAGAAGAATAAGACCAGGGAGTTGCCAGTATCATAATACTTAACAGGGCAAATAATCCCACACTCACCAATGCCGTTAAAATTTTGCGTATCCAAGTTGCTGGTAAAGGTTTGAAATCTTGGCGTTTGTTAACCAACATAATGGCAAACAAAATTAGAACATTAATCGCCCCTACATAAATTAATACCTGAGCCGCTGCCACAAAATCAGCATTCAGCAACAGGTACATTCCTGCCATGCTAATAAATACTCCCCCTAACAAAAAAGCAGAATAGACGATACTGGAACTCAACACTACCCCTAGTGCTGCTCCAATCATCATTACTGCCAAGATGGCAAACGAAACCGACTGTACTCCTTGTGCTAAATCCACTTTTTTAGTCCTTTGTCAGAATAATTCGTAATTGATACCCCATACCGCGCATGTAGGGGCAAGAAGCTCGGAATGTGTTTTTTTATCTCCATCAATAAATTGAGGGGCTTGCACCATTAATTACAAATTACGAATTACGAATTAGTAATTATTTCGGTCATTTGTCATTTGTCCTTTATTATTTGTGTTTTAACCAATAACCAAGGACTGTTCTCATTTATTTTTCTTGTTCTATGAGGTCTTCTGGACGATTACCTGCACGGGGAGCATCGGCAGGAACATCATGGGGTTCCATCACACCTGAAGGTAAGTAAGCTAGCTCTCTTAGTGGTGTGACCATAGGATCGTTTGTGACCTTGTAAGGCAGACGACCGAGGGCTACACTATCATAGTTAAGCTCATGGCGATCGTAAGCCGCAAGCTCGTAATCTTCTGTCATGGATAGACAATTTGTGGGGCAATATTCCACGCAATTACCGCAGAAGATACAAACTCCAAAGTCGATACTGTAGTGTTTGAGCTTTTTCTTCTTACTAGTTTTGTCAAATTCCCAGTCCACTACTGGTAGATTGATGGGACATACGCGAACGCAAACTTCACAAGCAATACACTTGTCAAATTCATAGTGAATTCGACCGCGAAATCTTTCGCTAGGAATCAGTTTTTCGTAAGGGTACTGGACTGTCACTGGACGACGCTGCATATGGTCAAAGGTAACAGATAACCCTTGACCGATATAGCGGCCTGCTTGTACCGCTTCTTTGGCATAATCACCCACTTGTTTGAGGAATTTTAACATGGTGTCTCTCTCTAATCAATTTTGGATGTTGGATGGTGGATTTGAGATTTTAGGATTAATCTAAAACCTCAAATCTAAAATTCTTTTATCCACCAAAGGCGACGGGAAATGCGAGTTTGAGGGCTGCGGTTAACAGTAGATTTACCAAACCCACTGGTAGTAGAAACTTCCATCCTAAATCTAGCAATTGGTCAATACGAACGCGGGGTACTGTCCAACGCAAGAGGATAGCGATGAAGACGAGGAAATAAGCTTTGAGTACAGTCATGGTGATGCCTAAAGAAGCTGTCACCACTTGCAATACTGGATTAGTTTCACTGACTCCCAACCAGTCACCAATGAGATGGACGGGAATGGGAAAATCCCAACCACCCAAATATAAAACAGATACCAATAGGGCAGAAAGTACCAGGTTGACGTAGGAACTTAAATAGAATAGGGCAAATTTCATCCCTGAGTATTCAGTTTGATAACCTGCTACCAATTCTTCTTCTGCTTCTGGTAAGTCAAAAGGTATACGTTCGCATTCCGCCAGGGCTGCGATCCAAAAAATAATAAACCCGACTGGTTGTCGCCACACATTCCAACCAAGAATCCCATAACCAGATTGCTGATTAACAATGTCAATGGTGCTGAGACTATTAGACATCATAACGATCGCTAATACCGCCAATGCTAGGGGAATCTCGTAGCTAATTGACTGGGCTGCGGCTCGCAAACCACCCAATAGGGAGTATTTGTTGTTGGAAGCATAGCCAGACATTAATAACCCAATGGGTTGAATGCTAGATAGGGCAATCCACAAAAATACCCCCATCCCCACATTGGTAATTGTTAAATTTTGTCCAAAGGGCACAATCAAGTAAGACAAAAATACTGGTAAAACAACCAGTATCGGACCAAGGGTAAATAACCAGGGATCTGATTTTGCCGGTACAATATCTTCCTTAAATACCAGCTTGATGCCATCGGCGACGGGAGCCAGCAAACCCAAAGGTCCAATATATTCAGGACCAATCCGCTGCTGTGCTGCTGCGGAAATTTTCCGTTCTAGCCAAACACAGGTTAGTACCCCTACCGTGGCACCAATCACCATCAAAATCATTGGTAGTGGCATCCAGATAGCTTTGGCTGTACCATTTGGTAATCCCAAATCCATCAGAGATTTAATAAACGTTCCTTGCAGATCAATTCCTGGATTCATGTTTTCCCATTCTTGAAGTCAACAAAAGGCTATAGGTGATGTTAGTTGTTAGTTGTTAGTTGCTAGTTGCTAGTTGCTAGTTGTTAGTTGCTAGTTAGTAATATAGGGCATCAATGCATTGATAGTTGTTCCTAGAGGTAGAGTAGTTGACAAGATAAAGGTAATTACACATGGTTTATTTCATTGGCGTTGACCAGAAATTGTCCTTTGTTGGTATTTACATCCTTTATCTTAGTTAACTATCCTCTTAGTTAATAAATGTAAACTTACCCATTAACATCTTCCCCTAAACCAGGCAAAACTTAAGATTTTGTGCAATTCCCATGCCTAGTATATCCTTGGATGGTTTTCACCCCGTTCCTTGGATGAGAATTTCTACTTATGGTGTTAATTAAGATTCCCTAATGAAGAGGAGTGTGGGGAGTGTGGGGAGTGTGGGGAGTGTGGGGAGACAAGGAGGGAAAGAGGGAAGGAGTGATGGAGTGATGGAGTGATGGAGTGAGGGAGTGAAAGATAAAAAATCTTAACTCCCAACCAACAACCAACAACCAACAACCAACAACTATCATCCCATCACCCCATCACCCCTACCTCTTCTCAAGGGGAATATAGGGTTGGTCATGAAGACCTTTGTAAATTTGGGTAGGACGGAAAATCCGGTTTTCTGCTAGCTGTTCTTTCCAGTGTGCCAGCCAACCCGCAACACGAGCGATCGCAAAAATCGGTGTGAATAAATCTGTTGGAATCCCCAGCTTTCTATACACCAAACCGGAGTAAAAGTCAACATTAGGATAAACTCCTTTGTGACCGAGTTTTTCTTCTACTACCCGTTCCATTTCCTGGGCAATATCGTAGTACTTATCCTGTCCAAATTTGGAGAATAGTTTTTCTGCTAGTTCTTGCAGTATTTTGGCTCTGGGATCTTTAACCTTGTAAACCCGATGCCCAAACCCCATAATTTTGGCTTTCCGTGCGATCAAATCCTCTACATAGGGGCGGACGTTTTCCACCGAGCCAATTTCTTCGAGCATCCTAATTACTTCTTCGTTGGCTCCACCATGTAATGGTCCCCCCAAAGTTCCTACGGCACTAGCAACTATGGCATAGGGGTCTGTGAGGGTAGAAGCTGTGACCCTAGCACTAAAGGTAGAGGCATTCATGGTATGTTCGGCATGAAGAATCAAGCAAACATCAAAAATTCTTGCCGCCAACCTGTCTGGCTCGTTCTCAGTGAGCATGTACAAGAAGTTGGCAGCATAGTCTAAGTCATCACGAGGTTTGACTGGGTCATTCCCTTTCCGCATCAGTTGGAAAGCTGCTACCATGGTTGGAATCGTGGCTATGAGTTGTACCACTGCTTTCCGAATGTAAACGGGGTTACGCAAGTCACGCTGGGAATAAAACAAACCTAGAGCGGCTGCTGAAGCTTGTAGAGCATCCATGGGATGACCGCTTTCTGGGAAGCATTTCATCATGTCCCGGATGCGGTATTTAATCCGTCGGTGATGATAGACTTCATGCTCAAATTTTGCCAATTCCTGCGCTGAAGGCAACTCACCCCAGATTAGCAGATAAGCCGTTTCCAAAAATGTGCTTTTCTCTGCCAATTCCTCAATGCGGATGCCACGATATTCCAATATTCCATTTAGCCCGTCAACATTACTGATCTTCGATTGGGCGGCAGGAATGCCCTCCAAACCAGGCTTATATTCGCACACCATCATGGCAACACCATCTGCTTGTTTTAAGATTTGTTAAGACCTAAATTACCAGAAATCATAGCTGCCATAACAGTATCGATTGTTACATCAATTCGTGGAGAATTGTAGAAATACTGTTAAAGCAGGTACTTGGGGGGTGTCAACCAAAACATATGACTGCGACCCAAGGGAGAACCTGTTTCTGGTAGCTTTATTCCGATCGTACCAGCTTTTTTCAGAACCAACCTGTTCCTAGCTTCTCCCCAGATGAGAAGTTCTGCCCAGTTACTCAAGCATGGCTCGTGTCCCACAAGGGCTATTTGAGCATCTGGAGCATATTTTCTGGGTACTAACCAATTGTCTAACCAACTGGAAATATTGCCATCGGGGGCTAAGTAAGTACATTCTTCTATCTGGGGACTCAGTCCGACTGCTTTCAGGATTTCCGCAGTTTGTCGCGCCCTTACCAATGGACTGGTGGCAATTAACTCGAATTGTAAACCGAGGTTTAACAATCGCTTGGCAACTTTTTCTGTTTTTTGTCGTCCTTCCTTGGTAAGGCTGCGTGCCCCATCTTCGATTTCGTCTGTTGCTACTTGAGCAATACCATGACGAATTAAGTACAGTTTCACAGTTTTTGCTATCTGAGTGCTAAGTCCTGATTCTGAAGTTTGGAGTTTTGCATGGTAATTAATCACTAATGATTAATTCCTCACCCATAACTCTGTTGGTATGGTTAAATCGGGTTGTCTTTGGGATTTACCAATTTCAGCAGCTTTTGCTTGATCTGAGAATCGAATACTTCCCATTTCATTTTGACATAACTAGAATTCTCATTGCTACCCGACAGGAAACCCATAGGTATTTCAAACCCACCTGCGCCGGTACGTCCCCCACCGAAAAAGCGTCCGCTACTATCTTGTCCAAAGGCTTCTTTGATAAATTCATCTGGGTCTAAGGTGAGTTTGGTGGTTCTCAAAGAGCCAATCACAACTTCTAGTTCATTATCTTCATCATGGACAATACCATAAACCACAGCTGTATGTACATTTTCTTCGGTGACAAGAAAATCGGCAGCTTGGGGAATTGCATCCCGATCATCGTACCGTAAGTAGCCTACACCGGCGATGGAGAAGTTGTTTTGGACGATGCGATTTTTGAGCGATCGCTCAATCACATCCATGACTCGCTTGGAGCGATTTGCTTGGAGGATGGCTTTGAGGATTTGAGCGTCATAAAATCGACTGAGATAAGCCGCCGCCATAAAATCGTCTTCTTTGGCTTGCATGAGTCGGTTGGTATCTGAATGCAAGCCATGCATTAATGCTGTAGCACACTTAACGTGCTGGCTAATACTGCTATCTAGGGGTAGTAACCCCGTTTGTAAATACTGAGTTAGAATTGTGGCTGTGGCTCTGATAGAAGGACGAATATCAACAAATTCGCACTTAAAATCTCCTTGCAAATTATGATGATCTATAACTACTAGTAATGGCACTCCTGCCTGTTCTACCACTGGCATGAGTTGGCTGGTAGTTCCTTGATTATCAATCAGTACAAAGCCTTGATAAGATGACAGGTCTTTACTCTTTAATGTTGGCAGAGTCCAGCGTTGAGCGGGTAAATCCGTGAGTCTAACTAAGGCAATATTTTCTTGGTGACTGAGAGTTCCAGCGTAGATAATGTCACATTTAATATCGTACTGTTGAGCAATTAGCTGATAAGTCCACGCTGAAGACAGAGCATCAGGATCGGGAAAATCTTGTAAAATGACTAACTGACGGCCATGGGAGTAGCTTAATAATAATTCACGTAATTCTTCTGACTTCTGCTGTGCCTGGGAGTTCACCCGCTTAAGGGGCACACTGCTTTCTGGGATGGTGGATGCAGTATTCTGGGTACGTTTAGTTTCAACTGTTGTTTTGGTATCGGTTTCTCCCTCTTCTGGGGAAGGGGAGGAGGTGTAGTCTGTTGTCAATGAGACACTTTCACGCTGATTAAGAGAAGGATTTAATTGCATAGGGGCTTTATGATCTAGTGTGAAGCCGTATTTTCTATTTAATTAAGTCAAAAATACAACTAAATCGTGGCTAATTTTGCCACGCACTAAGATCTTCGCAAAAATACTTCCGTATGGCATCACGGATAGCCGCATATTTTTATTTAAAGTTTTATCTATAATTATTTGCGCTGGGGTGAGCGAAAAAGCCTGTGGTCACAGTGTCTCTCTATCTGGTGAGGTACATAATTGAAACTGAAAAGCTTAGCAATTCTGGCTGCTGGTACAACCTCATTTGAGGAAGAACCCCTGTACTATTTATTACTTATTACTTGTTACTTATTACTTATTACTTTTTTCGTTCACCCTTTGCGCTGTAGAAAGTTACATCCCTATGACATATTTCTGCCACTCTCTGTGTAATCCGCTCTTCAGGTGTTTGCTGACCTCAAAATATAAGCTACTGTAAGGTCGGCGAGGCTGATGGCGTAAAGGCATACGAGCCTCTTGGGGAGTGCGACTTCCCTTTTTCACATTGCAACGGACACAAGCCGTTACCATATTCTCCCAACTATCACCTCCGCCACGCGATCGCGGTACCACATGGTCTAATGTCAATTCATCCCCCGTGTAACCGCAATATTGACAAGTGTGACCATCACGGTGCAATATATTTCTTCGTGTCAAAGGAATTTCTTTGTAAGGCACTCGCACATAGTGACGCAACCGGATTACCGTTGGCAATGGAAAATCTGTGTAAACCATTTTGCCATTGTGCTCAATCCGTTCGGCTTTGCCTTTGATAACTAACACTGTGGCTCTACGCCAGCTAGTAATGTTAAGCGGCTCATAAGAGGCATTTAAGACTAAAACCTTCCCCATTGATGAACTCTCAAGGTATTAGTTTTACATATATTAACACAAATATGAGCAGCTTTGGTTATGAGAATAATTTATACAGAAGGAGATTCAGTTATCAGTTATCAGGGAACAGGGATGTGACTGGGGTTTTGGAGTTTTCTAACTTGAAAATGGTTGTTAGTTGTTAGTTGTTAGTTGTTAGTTGATGGTTGACAGCTTAGGTGTGGGAGCCGCAGTCAAGGTATTTTCATCCTTGGTTGTGTACAAACGTCCATGAGAGACTAGCTAGAAAATAGGGAGTGAAGGAGTAGGGGCGCAAGGCTTGCGCCCTAGAGTGAAGGAGTGAAAGAGGGAAGGAAGTATTTATGACGCTTCGCGTCAAGCTGCGCTATGCTTGGTTGTGGGATTTTTTCAGTGAGGGACCTCTGACTCTGCGCTCTCTGCGCCTGGAGCCGTTTTTTCCTCTACCCCTCAGAACTAATGGGACAAAGCAGTAGATTCTCATCACTTCATCCCCTCATCACGTAGAGATAATGCCAATAACTGTTGATATTTTGCTACATTTCTTGTCGTCTTCCTGAATCAAGGGTAAACTTCCTGATTAATTCAACAAGGCTTTGATGCAAGAAGTTTTCCCATTGGTGTGAGAGGAATAGATAAAATGTTAAGTCATCAAGAAACTCAAAATTTAGCTGCCCAGAGGCATTATGATACCTATGCCTGGTGTTCTCAAAGAGCTTGGATTGAAATTGATATTGCAGCTTTATCCCATAATGTTAGGCATTTACGCCGGTTATTATCGCCTCGTACTCAGTTAATGGCGGTGGTAAAGGCTGATGCTTACGGACATGGAGCCATAACAGTTGCTCAGGCAGCCTTAGAAGCGGGTGCTAGCTGGTTAGGTGTGGCTACGGTTCCAGAGGGGATTCAACTGCGGGAATCTGGTATTGATGCTCCGATTTTAATTTTAGGGGCAACTCACACCAAAGAACAAATTCAAGCGATCGCAGAGTGGCAACTTCAGCCTACTTTATGTAGTCCCCAACAGGCTCTGATCTTTTCCACTGCTTTAGAAACCATTAAAAATCCTTTCCCGCTCCCAGTCCACATCAAACTAGATACAGGTATGTCCAGATTGGGAACTGATTGGGAACAGGCGGCTGAGTTTGTCCAGTTGGTACAAGGATTACCCCAATTACAAATTGCCAGTATTTATTCTCACTTAGCTACCGCAGATAGTGAGGATACAACGGTAATGAAACAACAACAAGCTAGATTTGAGTCAGCGATCGCTCAACTTAAAGCTTTGGGAATCACAGCACCCTGTCTGCATTTAGCTAATTCAGCAGCTACCATGGGCGATCGCTCTTTACATTACGATATGGTACGGGTGGGTTTAGCTATTTATGGGTTATATCCAGCACCCCATTTACACCATACTGTCAATCTGCGATCGGTATTACAAGTCAAGGCAAGGGTCACTCAAGTAAAAACAATTACTGCTGGTACTGGGGTGAGTTACGGTCATACATTTGTTGCACCTAATACCATGCGAATTGCGGTGCTAGGAATTGGTTATGCAGACGGCGTACCTCGCAACCTTTCCAACCAGATTCAGGTACTAGTTCGCGGTCAAAAGGTGGCACAAATTGGCAATATCACTATGGATCAAATGATGTTAGATGTCAGTAATATTCCGGATATACAAGCAGGAGAAGTAGTAACTTTATTAGGTAAAGAGGGAGAGTCAGAAATTTCTGCCAATGATTGGGCAGAAAAATTAAATACCATATCCTGGGAAATTCTATCTGGATTTAAGCACCGCTTACCCCGTGTTGCTTTGATGTAGGAAGTGAGCGATCGCCCATCCATAATGGGGATATGAAAATACCTCTTCCCTTTCAAATTTCCCCATTATCAAATCATTTGCCGGAAAATCGCATTTTTAATTGCTTATTATAAGCTTTTATGCTATATTAATTTACTGACGCGGATGTGGCGGAATTGGCAGACGCGCTAGATTTAGGTTCTAGTGCCGCAAGGCGTGAAGGTTCAAGTCCTTTCATCCGCATTATTTAAATATTCTACAATGGCACATTAATTGTCATCCATGATGTACAGTGAAACATTATTTGTCATCGGTGACATATTGTTGTCTTTATTGGGTATGACATCATGCCACGCATCTTTGACAACATAGATTTGCAACTGTTACCGATTTTGCGGGAAACCCTGAAAGTCTCCCATCGGTCTGATTTTTGCGTTGGCTATTTTAACCTCAGAGGTTGGCGGAAAATTGATGATTTAATTGAACAATATGTGGGTGAAGAAGGTGCTTGCTGTCGGCTACTAATAGGGATGCAAAGTTTGCCCAGTGATGAAGTACACGTTGCTTTTACCCTTGGTACTGGTGATGGACGTATTGATAATAGTGCGATTGTGCGCTTGAAAAAACGCATGGCGGCTGAATTTCGCCAACAGTTAGCTATTGGTGCGCCGACTAATCAAGATGAAGCAGGGTTACGGCGATTAAGTCACCAGTTAAAAACCAAGAAATTGATTCTGAAATTATTTCTGCGTCACCCCCTCCACGCTAAGTTATATCTGGTACATCGAAATGACCCCAATACTCCCACAGTGGGATTTTTAGGTAGTAGTAACCTCACTTTACCGGGACTGGCGAAACAAGGGGAATTAAATGTTGATGTTTTAGACTATGATGCTTGTAATAAGTTGCAAAAATGGTTTGATGACCGTTGGCAAGAATATGGTTGTATAGATATTTCTCAAGAACTAGCGGAAATTATTGATAATAGCTGGGCTAGGGAAGAGTTAATTCCGCCTTACCATATTTATCTCAAGATTGCTTATCATTTGTCCCAAGAAGCTATTGCTGGTTTATCAGAATTTCGCATCCCTCGTGAATTTAATAATTTGTTTGATTTTCAAAAAGCTGCGGTACAGTTAGCAGCACGTCATGTCACCAGACGGGGTGGTGTGTTAGTAGGAGATGTAGTAGGTTTAGGAAAAACTTTGGTGGGAACTGCCCTTGCCAAGATATTACAAGAAGATTGTTTTTTTGAAACTTTGATTATTTGCCCGAAGAATTTGGTGCAAATGTGGCAGGAATATGTTGATAATTATCGGTTATATGGGAAGGTTTTGCCTATTAGTCAAGTACAAAATAAGTTACCGGAATTACGCCGTTATCGCTTGGTATTAATTGATGAAAGTCATAATTTACGTAACCGTGAAGGTAAGAGATATCGAGCTATAGCTGAATATATTGAAAATAATGAAAGTAAATGTATTTTACTGTCGGCAACTCCTTATAATAAAACTTATCTTGACCTTTCTGCTCAATTAAGATTATTTCTTCCAGAAGACGAAGATTTAGGTTTTCGGCCAGAGGCTTTTATTAATGAATTGGGTGGTGAGTCAGAGTTTATTAGAAAATATCAATGTTCTGTTCGTTCTTTAGCTGCTTTTGAAAAAAGCGAACATCCTGATGACTGGCGAGATTTAATGAAACGCTATATGGTGCGACGGACTCGCTCGTTTATTAAAGATAATTATGCCAAATCAGATCCTCATCAGTCTCCTAAAAGTAATCAGGGAGTGCGAAAATATTTAGAATTTGCAGATGGGAGACGTTCTTATTTCCCAGACAGGATTCCTCGGACTATTAAATTCACTTTAGAATCTGCTGATTATGACCCTTATTCCCGTTTATATTCTGAAGCGGTAGTAGAGTTAATTAATCAATTAAACCTACCGCGTTATGGATTAGGCAATTATGTAGCCTCTAAACCCAAACAAGCACCATCAGAAGCTGAACAAAGGCAGCTTAATGGGTTATTTCGTGGTGGACGCAGATTAATGGGTTTTTCCCGCACAAATTTATTTAAACGTTTAGAAAGTAGTGGTTTTGCTTTTATCCAATCAATTGAACGGCATATTTTACGTAATTTTATTTATTTATATGCTTTGTCAGCAGGGTTAGATATTCCTATCGGTACTCAGGATGCTAATTTATTAGATACTCGTAATAGTGATGAAGATACTGATTCTGTTGCTGCTAGTTTATTTGATACCGAAACTGAAGATGATAATGATGAAGTTTCGACACAAGATAATCTAGAGATAGATAAAATTACAGAAAAAAGTTTTCGTCATCAAGCCAAATTAATTTATCAAGAATATGCTACTCGTTACCAACGCCGTTTTAAGTGGTTGCGTTCTAGTTTATTTGATATCAATAAATTAAAAAAAGATTTGTTAGCTGATGCCAAAGCCTTAATTACTGTCTTACAATCCTATGGTGATTGGAATCCTCATCATGATGAAAAGTTAAATGCTTTAGTGAATTTATTAACACAAGTTCATCCCCAAGAAAAAATACTAATTTTTACCCAATTTGCTGATTCAGTACGCTATCTTACAGATAATTTACAGGCAAGAAATATTACTAAAATAGCAGGGGTAACTGGTCAATCAGCGAATCCTACAGAACTGACAGGAAGATTTAGCCCTATTAGTAATGGGAAGGGTGATAAAGTTAAAAAATCTGATGAATTGCGTGTATTAATTGCTACGGATGTTTTAAGTGAAGGTCATAATTTACAGGACTGTGCAATTATTGTAAATTGGGATTTACCTTGGGCAATTATTAGATTAATTCAAAGGGCTGGACGGGTAGACAGAATTGGACAAAATGCAGAGAAGATTCTCTGTTATTCTTTTTTACCCACGGAGGGAGTAGAACGGATTATTAATTTACGAGGACGACTACGCCAAAGATTACAAGAAAATGCTGAGGTAGTAGGAACTGATGAAGCTTTTTTTGAGGATGATTCTACTCAGGTAATTCTCAACCTTTACAATGAAAAATCAGGAGTTTTGGATGGGGAAGAAGATACAGAAGTAGATTTAACATCGGAAGCTTTTCAAATTTGGAAAAAAGCCACTGATGGTAATCCTGGATTGAAAAAGATGATTGAAGAAATGCCAAATGTGGTTTATTCCACTCGTGACCATACTCCCCAACCTGTACAACCAGAGGGGGTATTACTCTATATGAAAACCACTGAAGGGAATGATTCTCTAATTTATGTTGACCGAGAAGGTAACAGCGTCAGCCAATCGCAATTAGCTGTTTTAAAAATGGCGATGTGTGAAGAAAATACTCCTGCTATTCCTAGGGATAAGCAGCATCATGAGTTAGTAAAGAAAGGTGCAGAATTACTTGCTGAGGAAGAGAAAAATACAGGTGGTCAGTTGGGGAGAAAATCAGGTGCAAGGTTCCGTACCTACGAAAAATTAAAAGAATATGTGCGAGATAAAAAAGGAACTTTATTTGTTACAGAAGAACTTTTAAAAGCAATTAGTGATATTTATCGTTATCCCTTACGACAGTCAGCTATTGATACCTTAAATAGGCAATTGAGAAGTGGTATTAGTAATCAACAATTGGCTGAATTAGTGGTATCATTGCGGATGGATGATAGGTTGTGTATTGTCAGTGAAGAGGTCGAAAAGCGAGAACCTCAAATTATTTGTTCTCTGGGGTTATTTGAGAAATAAAAAATTACATGGAAATAGAAACTAAACAACCCACCTTGAAATAAATTTCAAGGCTCAAATACCAAGTACGTTAAAAACGTACTGAAAAGCTTATTCAGTCTGATTTATCAGACTTTGTTTATCAGCCTGGGAATTTATTCCTAGGCTTCTTCTTCGGATAATACTGACGAGTATTTACTGAAAAATATTTATTCAATATTATTCTCACAAAGAATTTATTTAAGTGAATTTTCTGAACCGTTTCTCTTAACTAAAGATTTATAAAGAATCTATACAGGTATAAAAAAGCATTTGTAAATACTCTTAATTAAAGAGTTAAATTCAGTCTGCGTTGAGCAGATTTGGTTGTTTTAGCCGCAGATTTTCTGTCTGTGAGGCTAATTTTGCTGTGTTTTTTCGTGCCTAGGGCTATCTACCAGAAGTATATCATGGCACTCAATTTTCAACGTACACGGGATTTACTCTATAAATTTCAGTTTGAGGATTTGTTTATAGAGGAGTTAGGTTGGTCACAAGGGACACAGAGAAAGCCTATACAGTTGGAAATTGAGGAGAAAGCTTATGAATATAAGTGTATTGCGGAGGTTTCGGGGGTAGCTGTCTTTGAAGTTACCGCAGCAGTAATGACATCCGTTGGTGCAGATGGTGCGATTCCAGAAGCAAAAATTCGCACTGCTATTCACCAAGAAGTTACTAAGTTAAAAGCTGAAAATCTGCTGATTTTTATTGATAATCAACGCACTTGTAGTCTTTGGTATTGGGTAAAGCGGGAATGTAGAGACGCGAAATTTCGCGTCTTTATTCGTGAGCATTTGTATTTAAAAGGTCAACCGGGAGATTTATTTTTAAGTAAGTTAGGTTCTCTCGTTATTGATATTACTGAATTTGAAGATGATGGACTTTCAGTTGTCGAAATTGCTCACCGCTTACATAAAGCTTTTGATATTGAACGGGTAACTAAACAGTTTTATAAGGAATTTCAAGCACAGCATCAGCAATTTTTGGGTTATGTAAAAGGGATTAATAATGATAATGACCGACGTTGGTATACTTCGGTACTTCTGAATCGGATGATGTTTGTTTATTTTTTGCAACGCAAGAGATTTATTGATAATGGTGATTTAAATTATCTGCAAAATAAACTGGAAGCAAGTAAGCAGCGTGGTGGAAATCTTTTTTACCAAGAGTTTTTAAAAGCTTTATTTTTTGAAAGTTTTGCTAAACCTGAAATTGACCGAGATCCATCTGTAAAAGCATTGGTGGGAAATATTAAGTATCTAAATGGGGGACTATTTTTAAAACATAGGATTGAGCAGGAGTATAATATTAAAATTGCGGATGAAGCTTTTGAGCAAGTTTTAGATTTATTTGCTCGTTATTCTTGGAATTTGGATGATACTCCTGGAGGGAAAGACGACGAAATTAACCCGGATGTTTTAGGTTACATTTTTGAAAAATACATTAACCAAAAAGCTTTTGGTGCTTATTATACTCGACCACAAATAACGGAATATCTTTGTGATAGAACTATTCATAAGCTCATAGTTGACAGGGTAAATGAGGCTCTTTCAGATAAATATCAACCCTTTGAAGATATTAATGCATTATTGCTGAAATTAGATGCTAATATCTGTCGTTTGTTGATTAAAGATATTCTCCCCGATTTATCAATTCTTGACCCTGCTTGCGGTTCGGGAGCATTTTTGATTGCGGCGATGAAGACTTTAATTCAAGTTTATAGTGCGGTGATTGGTACTATTGATTTGATGGGAGATGCGAGTTTAAAACAGGAACTTGAAGATACGAGAAAGTTACATAAGTCCCTATCTTATTATATTAAAAAGCGAATTGTCACTGATAACCTCTATGGTGTAGATATCATGGAAGAAGCAACGGAAATTGCTAAGTTACGTCTATTTTTGGCGTTGGTTGCTTCTGCTGGTGATGTGGATGAATTAGAACCTTTACCTAATATTGATTTTAATATTATGGCGGGTAATTCGCTGATTGGGTTAATTAAGGTTGATGAAACGGCTTTTGATACTGTAGGGAATGGGAAACAAGGTAATTTATTACAGTCTCTTGCTGCGGCTAATTATAAGGCAATTTTAGAAGATAAAAATAAGTCTATTGAACTTTATAAAAAACACGCTTTTATTCCTGGTACGGAAAAGTTAGCTGGTGGTGATGAAGGAACCGAACAAGATGCAAGGTTGTTAAATCTGCGGGGACATATTGAAAAAATCAATCAAGAATCCCAGCAGAAGTTAAATCTTTTGTTGTTGGATGAGTTTAGTCAAAGACTGGGAATTAAATATGAGGAAGTGCAGTTAAATGGGAAAAAGAAAAAGCGGGTTTTGAAAATAGATGATATTGCTGTTTTGAAGCCTTTCCACTGGGGTTATCATTTTGATAAGGTTTTAGGGAAGGGTGGTTTTGATGCGATTATTACAAATCCACCTTGGGAAATTTTTAAGCCGCAAGCTAAAGAGTTCTTCGCGCAGCATAATGAACTGGTGACGAAGAATAAGATGGATATTAAGACTTTTGAGAAGGAAAAAAAGAAACTTTTACAAAACTCGGAAATTGCAGAGGCTTGGTTAGGATATTTGAGTCAATTTCCTCACATAAGTGCTTACTATCGTTCAGCAGAACAGTACAAAAATCAAATTTCCATTGTTAACGGGAAGAAAGCTGGTACAGATATTAATCTCTATAAACTTTTTACTGAACAGTCATTTAATTTACTACGTACTGGTGGACTGTGTGGAATTATTGTACCTTCAGGTATTTACACAGACCTTGGTGCGAAGCAACTAAGGAAAATGCTATTTTCTCACACTAAAATTGATGCATTGTTTGGATTATCTAATGAAAAATTTATTTTTGATACAGTACATCATGCTTTCAAGTTTTCTTTACTTACCTTTGAAAAAGGAGGAGTAACTGACACATTTTCTGCTGCTTTTCGGATTAATCCACGTGAAGCGATTAGAGTAGAACATTTAGAAAGTTTTTTCAAAAATAAAGATGAACAGGTTCATATCTCAGTTCCGCTAGTTAATTGCTTATCTCCTGATTCTCTATCTGTGATGGAGTTTAAGAATGAGGTCGATATCCGTATTGCTGAGAAAATGCTGAGGTTCCCTTTGTTAGGGGAAAAGATTGATGGTAAGTGGAATTTGCGGTTAACTCGTGAATTTGACATGACTAATCATAGTCACTTATTTAAGCAACAGCCTGGAAAGGGAAGGCTACCGCTTTATGAAGGTAAGATGATTCATCAGTTTACTCATCAATTTGCTCAACCTAGATATTGGATGGATGAGAATGAAGGGAGAAAGACTGTTTTAAGAAGAAATAGGAAAGATGAAGGTCAACAATTAGATTATCAAAGTTATCGTTTAGTTTTTCGTTCAGTAGCATCAAGCACTAACGAACGCTCGCTTATTTCAAGTATTATACATAAATCTTTATTTTGTGGTAACTCACTATTAGTATCGTTGATATATACGGAAGATAATCAAGTTAGTATCAATAACTCAGAAATGTTATATAGTGCCGCAGTATTCAATAGTTTTGTAATTGATTACTGTTTGCGGCAAAAGGTAACTACAAATCTGAATATGTTCTACATCTACCAGTTACCCGTCCCCCGTCTAACAGAAGGTGATAAATACTTTAACGACATCGTACAACGCGCAGCAAAACTCATCTGTACCACCGCAGAATTTGACGAATTAGCGCAAGAAGTAGGATTAGGTTCCCACGCAAACGGCATTACAGACGAAACAGAACGTGCTAAACTCCGCGCTGAACTTGATGGAATGATAGCGCACCTCTACGGCTTCACGGAACAAGAATTTAGCTATATTCTCAGCACATTTCCTATCGTTCCCGAACAAGTCAAACAGAACGCATTGGAAGCTTATCGTACCTTTGCACCCATGTCTGGTGATGCAGAAATTGTGCAATTAATCCAACAAGGGGAAAATCATCAATTGGAATTCAAATCTACTGCACGTTGGAACTTGCGGGAAAACAAAAAAGACAAAGCAATGGAACATGAAATAGTCAAAACCATTGCTGCTTTTTTAAATACTAATGGTGGAAGTTTGTTAATCGGTGTTGACGATGATGGTACACCACTCGGTTTAAATCATGATTACCAGACATTGAAAAAGAAAAATAATGATGGCTATATGCTGTTTTTGAATAACGACCTATTACTGAGAGAAATTGGTAAAGAATTTGCCACTCTCTTCTGTATCACCTTCCATCAAGTAAGTGGACAAGATGTGTGTCGAGTTGTTGTTCAACCTTCACCTAAACCTGTATACGTCAAAGTTAAAGAAAAAAACGGCAAGGAAGAAGAAATTTTTTATATTCGCAGTAATAACTCAAGCGTCAAACTCTCAACAAAAGAAGCTGTGGAATATAGCAGGAACCATTGGGGTTAAAATTCTATTATGTTTTTTTCTAGGACACCATCGCAAATCAACTATTGGGAGTCTTGGACAATTTTTCCACAAAATTCTGATGTTTCTCTGTGGCTAATCCCTGTTGTAATACGGCTAATACCTGAGCTAAATCTCCCGTTAATAATGCCTGTTTATCCAACCACAAACCGGGGAAAACTTGGCTACTAATTATCCCTTCATCATTGGCAATTAGCTGAATATATTTGCCTTCTACCAGACGAAACCAATCTAATTCTCGATCATAAACCCGCCAGACTAAGTACTCTTGCACTTGATTGCGACGATAAACCTTCTTTTTATCATGTACGTCGATAGATGCGGTACTAGCAGCAATTTCTGCAATCAATTCCGGCGCACCTTCTACATAGCCATCTTCACTAATGGTTGATTGTCCTCCCGTTTCTATTCTCAGCAGGGCATCGGGTTGAGGCTCGTTATCTGCATCGAGGCGCACAGTACAATTATCCCCCAGTTGTACCCCTAGGGTGGAAGCTTTATAAACCCCCAGCCAAGTAATAATTGAACTATGGGGTTCTCCATGTTGTTTGATTCTCAGGGGGGATGCCATGTAAACAATACCTTCGATTAATTCCGCTTTTTTGAGATGAGGCATGGCACCGTAGCGATGTTCAAACTCAGCAAGAGTCAGTCTATCGCCATTTTCCAGAGGGGGAATTATGGGCTGGGATGCCACATTACTGACATCTTGAGCATACACACTAGTAGTCATGGTGAGAATATTCCCATCAGCCTTAAGTTATAAAAATTTTAGCATCAGTATACTTGTACTACAATAATTTTTGTTACCAATTACCAAAAGTAGCCCGGTTTGATGGTAGTTTGCCGGGTAGAAGAGTCATATTTGAGGAGATACTCACGAGCGATCGCTTCATTTTTTCTCAGGCTCTGGACTTCTTTTTTACCAATTTCGGTATCAGTAGAGAGGAGAATTACTTGGTGACTAGCTGAGGGAAAGTAACGCTCTACTAGGTTATTGCGGTGGGATGAATCCAGTCTACCAAGGGGGGTATCAATGGCGACTGGTAGATTGTGTCCGGAGATTCTGGCTAGTCCCCATAAAAAGGCTATGGCGAGTAGTTGTTTTTCCCCTGCGGATAGGCGATGTTTGGGGACTTGTTTCCCTTGTAAGTCGTAGAGGGAAAGGCTAAAGGTGTGGGTATCAATGGCGATGCGATGAACTAAATCGGATTTGTGGAGGAGATAGCGGAAACACTCGGTGACTTCTATTTCTAGTTTATTGAGTTTGCGTAGGGTTAATTTTTCCCGGAAAATCTTCAGGGTTTGTTGGACTCTAGCTGCTGATGTAATGATATGTTGTTTATCTTTGCGTTTAATATTTTCTGTTGTGTATGCTTGTAAATCTTTTTTAATTTGTTTGATTTCTATTTCTAATTCATTGCAGCGACGTTGAGCGATTTCAATTTCTGTTTTGATTTTTATAACTTTATCCTGTGCATTTTTGAGAGCGTCAGCAAGTTTTTGGTATTCTTCTGGTGATGCTGCTGTTTGTAATTGCCTTTCTAGTGCTTCAATTTCTGTTTCTTTATTTAAGAGGATTTTTATTTGTTGTTTGGCAACATTTTTAGAGTTTTGTAAATAGTAGAGCAGATTACCTAATTGAGTTAATGTATCAGCATCGGCTAATAACCAAGATGCTTCAGGCTGGAGAAAATTGGCACGTAATGTTTCTTCATCTTGTTCGAGAAATTGTTTGATTTTATCTTGCTGTTCTGCAACAAATCCTGCTTCAGCAATCCACTTAAGTAACCGTTTATCTCTCTCAACTAAAATCTCTCTGGCTACTTGCGCTTGTTGGATACGGAATTCTTTTTCAGCTTGGGTTTGCGCTTGGGTAAGTAAATTTTCAATTAAAGATAAAGGTAAGACATTCGCTGCTAAGTCACACATTCCTTGACGTGCTTGTTCTACCTCATCTATTTTCTGCTTTTTTTGATTTTCTAACTGTTTGTATTCGGAAGCAATTTTACCACCTTCAGATGCAAATTTATCGAAAGCTTCTTGCTCTTCTTTCTCTGCTTCTTTTAAATTTTGTTTGAAAATTTTTATTTGATTATTTGTATTATCATATTCTGCTTGTTTCGTTTGTATTTTATTTTCGATCACTTCCAGATTAACTAAATCTTTATCATTAGCTAATTCCTTTCGCTTGCGGTTAGCTAAAATATCGATATCGACAGCTAAACGTTCTGCTAATTCCAAACCTAAAAGGGAGCGAATTGCTTCAAAAACAACTGCTGGCGGTGTTTCTTGATCTGCAAGTTCTTTTACCTGCTCACCGTCAAATAAAAATAAATTAGAAATTCCTAAGGGTAAAATATTTTCAATATAATCATCCCAAGTATTAACTAATTCTTCCCTTAACCAGTATTCATTTCTATTAGGAATTAATTCTAGAATTCCTAAATTATCTTTACCATCTTTAGGATTTTTATCCCAAGTACGTACTATGCGGTATTTGATTGGTTGATTATTTTCTATATGTTCAAATAATAATTCTATTCGGGTTTTTTCAACAGGATTGGCTTTACTGTTAACGCATTGGTTGAGAAAATCACTATAATTTAAACTTTTCCTAGTAGAACAATTAGCACGATGCCCGTAAAGTGCGAGACGAATAGCATCCATTAATGTGGTTTTTCCATCACCATTCATTCCTCCAAGAAGAATAATCGGGTGAGAATTTTTCGAGTCAATATTGGTGTCGAGATTAATTACTTGTTTCCCAGAATAGGGTCCAAAGTTTTGCAGGACAAGTTCAATAAATTTCATGTTTAAGTGATATATTTATATCTCACGCTCCCAGTACAGAGGCGTAGAAATTTTCTGATTTTTTGAATGCAAGATGGTGAAAGGATTAAACCTCATCCATGTTGAAACCTGGAGTTTCTAATTATTCTGATGTGTCATGCAATTTTGGATGTTGGATTTTGGATTGGTAACTGAGCTTGTCGAAGTTTGGATTAACCACATGTCTAAAGCCCGGAGGCTTGAAATAACGAAATAACGATAAAACCCTTTGTTTTTCTCCATGAATAAATCTGGGGGCTTGTATCTAGTTTATTTTTCGGTCATTGCGATGTAAGGAAGCAATCCCAAAGTCACTTGATAAAACTACAGTTCTCAAGGTAGACGAGGTGTGATTTTTCTGTTTAAATTTCATATTTGCCCAATTCTTTTAACTAACAACTTGCACCAACTCCGATAACAGGAGGCAGAAACTAGGCTGTGTACTTTGATGGAATTTTCATGATTTTTGTTCATAGGTTTTTTGTGTAACTCTCGTACCAAGGCAGAGCCTTGGTATGTGTGGCACGAGGCGGGAGCCTCTATTTGGAGGCAGAGCCTCCAGCCCTGTGTTCCTTGCCAGAGTCAAGGAACAAGTCTTGTCACAGATGTGGGATGAACTTTTACCCTCAAAAAAGTCACAAAATCAACAGCCTAGGCAGAACCTCCTTTCCCTTCGTTAACAGGCTGAACCTGGTAACTAGAATATAGAGCCTCTGGCTCCGATTTTCTGATTTTTTCACACAATATGGTATGTAGCTAATTTTTCTTGTTAAATTTCATATTTGCCCAATTCTTTGGTTGAGTAGTAAATTCAGTGGAGGATTCTGTTGCAGATGTATCAGCTAGATTATCTGCTTGTTCCACAGATTTATCATCTGTTATATCTACATCACCCAATGTGAGTTGTTTGACTTTGGCAATATCTCCTTTATCTACTGCTTCTTTTAAATCCCGTTTCAGGTAAGCATTTTTAATGGCATCTTCTTGGGAGTGAGAACTAGTTTTAAAACATTGTTCTAATGCTTCGTAAATTCCTACCCGTCGTGACATTTTGCGAAATTGACGCTCGGTATCTAGGAGCTTTGCCATCAATTCTAAATGCATGGCATCATCCTCACAAATCTCTTCTAAAACACTCCATTCATCACTACCCAAAAGACTATTCCCAGCACCGGGACGGGGGTCTATAAATTCTTCGCCAGTCACTTCTTTATATATACGAGGTAAACTATCATCAAATTCGTTTTTTTCCTCCAGCCAAATACGACGAATTTCGCTCAATTCTTCGGTTGTAATTAAGGTAATATCGCGCATATTTTCTGGTGCCGTATGCCGGATTTGTGTCTGGGCTGCTAATACTCTTGTCAGCCAATGCTCCCGCCAATATTTAGTATATGGCCCAGGAATTGGTTCAACAGATATTTCACCATCCTTATTACGTTCAAATAGTTGAACATTACCCCAAATACGTCTAAAATCTCTTTTATCTCGGTCATCTTTTACATCTAAGTCATTACGAATATCTAATAGAGGTTGCATCCATTCTTTCTCTTCATCATTCTGAATCATTGCCTCCATTGATTTATCTTTATTTACCATCGTGCAAACCCAACACCCAAAACGAGAATCGCCACAACTGGGAGTAGTGGTATCAATTACCAGGGGGCATTCATTATCAGCAGTTGCACCCCGATATAAATTGAACAGTTCTTTATTACTTCCTCCCCAAGGGTTGTCACATTGGTTAAGAAAAATCCAAACATCGTTGTTACTCCAATCTTCTATGGGAGTATAAATCAAAGAATTAGGTAAATTAGCATTGGGACTGAGATGCTCGCGCAATCTACCCGCTTGATGTTTTCTCATTGTCGCAGCTCGTTTTGAGCTTTCTGCCTTACGAGTGCCCAAAACCACAATGGTTTCACCGTTAGCACGCACCATCTCACGAATGAATTGGTTGGCTGGAGTAATCTTCAAACGTTGGGTACACCAACGAAACTGATGACGAGGGGCAGGATAACCTTTGCCGATGAGATTTACCCAGAATGTATCCTGCACCACTGGCTGTAATAAATGCGGCTCTATTGGCAACTCTTCTTTTTTTGCCGCTAATTTGAGATTTTGTAAAGATTTACGAACCCAAGCGGAAACAACGGGATTTTCTACTAATGTATCTGTGGTGATGACGTGTATGGTTTTAGTGCGTTTTTCTTTTGGTAGTGCTGCGATCGCATTCCATACCAGTTGTAATACGGTGCTAGAATCCTTACCCCAAGAAACTCCTATAATCCAAGGTATTTCATCGTGGCAGTATAACTCTTGTATTTCTGTGGTAATTGCTTGGATATCTTCTACTAAATCCTCTACGGTTCTTTGTAGTGGTATCTTTTGCTGGTTTCCCTGAGCTTTATTTAGTGGGGTTTTGGTTGTGGTCATTTATCTGTATATTTGCTAAACAGCACCCTTTGGCTTATTGACCCTCCACCTTGGATACATATCAGGGTAGAAAAGTTAAAATTTGAGAGAAATACAAGGGCAAATATAGTATTACATAAAAATGCACGGATAATGGTTTTTAAAAACTTAATATACCAATACACAATGTTGTATACATTTATATTATGCTGATATTGTGACTTTTTTAGAATTACAATGACCAAAAAAAATTGGATACAAGCTCTCGGATTCATCCGTGGAGAGTCAAAATGTTTTGGTGAGTTTCATTAGCCCCTCAATTCATTGATGGGGAAACTGTTAGCGCAGCACAAGAGTGAAGAAGGCTAACTGTTAGCGCAGCTCCTCCGTTAGCGCAGCTCTCCCGGAGGGAGCAGGAGGCTAACTGATAACTGATAACTGATAACTGAAATGACCGATACTTTACCCGACCCCATAACTGAGATTGCCGTTCAAAATACCGAGCCAGAAAATCGGGATAAAAAGTTACTTACTCTACTGCTAAATCAATATCTTGGTAAAAACGAACAGATTTTGGTGCAGAAAACTGAGATGGGTAATAACCATGCTTATGTCGGTTCTGTTACCTTAGAATGGTTTGCGGAACGGGTAAATTTTGCATCTGCTTTACCTCTGTTGCATCGTAAGTATAATCCCAAAACTGATAATATTGAAATTGATGCTGATAGTATTGATGAAATTAAACAGCGTCCTCTAGATTGGTCCCGTCAAGCAGCATTGGTACAGTATTTAGCAGTGCGGGAAAATCACAAATTTCCCCCGGTGTTGGTGGTTATTAATCAACCTTGGGTAGATAATCTTCAAGCTCAGGAATGGGATAAACAGGGACAAGCGAAAAAAACTGCTGCGGAATTTACCCCTGTGGATGAAGATGGTAAATTTGGTCTGCTGAATATTGCTGAGAAAGATGTAACTATTTATGCATTAGATGGTCAACATCGACTGATGGGGGTAAAGGGTTTAATGGAGTTGCTACAAACGGGAAGACTCCAACGCTACAGGAAGGATAAATCGCCCTATGGGAATTCTTTAAGTATCGATGATTTAGTTGAGCAGTATCGGGTATCCCCTGCTTACTTACAAAGCTTACCCAAGGAAAAAATTGGCATTGAGTTTATTTCAGCGGTTGCGGTGGGAGAAACTAGGGAGCAAGCAAGGCGGCGGGTAAGATCGATTTTTGTCCATGTTAATCTCATGGCTGCTCCCCTGAGTAAAGGACAATTGGCACAGTTAAATGAGGATGATGGTTTTTCAATTGTGGCGAGGAAAATTGCTGTTACTCACCCCCTTTTAGAAGAACAAAAAGATAGAAATCCCCGTGTTAATTGGAATAGTGCAACGGTGGCAACAAAGTCAACTGTTTTAACGACTTTGCAAGCTTTAAAAGAAATGTCTGAGCGATATTTGGGATATAAATATCCCCACTGGAAACCCTTGGATAAAGGTTTAATTCCCATGCGTCCAGAGGATGAAGAATTAGAGCAGGGTATCCAGGACTTTCATAATTTATTTGATAATTTAGCGGCTTTACCTAGTTATAAATTACTAGAATATGAAGAAACACCACAATTAAGAAAATTTAATTTTGAAAAGGATGGAGGTGAAGGTAATATGTTATTCCGTCCTGTTGGTCAAGTTGCTTTAGCTCAAGCTTTGGGAATCTCTATTTTCAAGAAAAGTTTATCACTCAAGGAAATATTTAAGAAGCTGAATAAGTTTGATAGACAAGGTGGTTTTAGTGGGATGGAATATCCCCAATCTCTTTGGTATGGGGTTTTATATGACCCCAATAAAAAGCGGATACAGGTGGCTGGGAAAGATTTGGCTGTGAGGTTGTTGGTTTATATTTTGGGTGGCATTGAAGATTCAATGGAACGTGCAGAGTTGCGTACACATTTAGCAAAAGCCAGAACTATGGAAAATAGAACAATGGGGTTTGATGGGAATTTTGTTGAACCGCAAGAAGTCGGACTTCCAGCAAGGTTATGAAGATATAGGAATCCGGTTTGAATATTGAAAAAAATTAGGTATCTGTAGGGTCTATATTAACGTGAGTTCGACGAAATTTTGAGGCTAAAACCCTTATGAGTCAAGGATTTGTACAATTCAAGTCAGGAGTCATACCAAGTTGCGTTCTATCATAGTAGTTCGAGTCAATGAGATTGCTACTCTGCGAGAAGCCGCTAACGCGTCTACGGAGCGTCGCAATGACTGGGTACTATCTTTGAATGCAACTTAGTATCACTTCCCGAATAGTTGAGAATAAACTCAACAATTAAGGATGAATGAGTCAGCCTACTTTCGGATTCGCCTACTTGTTCACAGTTTGTTTGATATTGTTACCATGCCAACCATAATGCTATTCCATAAGTTTTGCTTGTGAGCTTAATATCCCATCAATATCTTGGGAATCCTTTATAGAATCAGAGTGATATTGCATTGCGACTACTTCTTGAAGAACTGCAACAGATGGTAATTTATCTGTTTACCAATCAGCAACTAAACATTCTTGCAACTGCATTTTTATCCTATCCGCATCCAATTTCCATCCAATAAAAACCAGTTGATTATAAGGAGAAGCAGTCCACCGATCACTTTGAAAATTATAACGCCTACCACAAAGTTGAAAAATGTGACGCATTTGGCTTCCTTGATACCAGAGAATCCCTTTACCCCGAAATACATTTGACGGTAGTTTATCATCCAAAAAGCTGCTAAATTTCTCTAAAATTAAAGGGCGATCGCTTTGGAAACTAACATACATAAAATCGTCAATTTTACCATGGTTAATATCAGAAAAATTAACAAAATGATATTGCAAGGAAGTCAAATTAAGAGACTTATAATTATGCCTGCCCACATCTAAAATTAAAGGTAAAGGAACCTGCCCATATTCAGAATGTAAAATTACCGCCCCCATCTTCACTGACTTGATATACTCTTCAATCTCTGTAATTTTAGTTTTTGCCACTAAATCAGTCTTATTCAGCAGAATAATATCACTATAAATAATCTGATTCAACGCTATTTTATTCTCAACTTTATCGGGGGTAAAATTGTCTACATCCACAACTGTAAGCATAGAATCTAAACGAGTTGTATTGCTTAATGAACTACTCAAAAAAGTCATCATTAAAGGCACAGGTTCAGCTATTCCCGTAGTCTCCACAACAATATAATCGATATCTTGTTGTTCTAAAACTTGATTTACCGCATCAATTAAACTGCCATTGATAGTACAACAAATACAGCCATTACTCAGTTGTACTATTTGCTCATCAATAGAAACTAAAAGCTGACTATCAATATTAATATCGCCAAATTCATTTACCAAAACAGCTACTTTTAAATCCTGGCAATTTATTAAAATATGATTCAGTAAAGTGGTTTTCCCACTTCCCAAAAAGCCTGTGATAATTGTTACTGGTATTTTTATAGTATTTTTAAGCACTCTCAATTTATTGATAACTGCTGAACTTCACTCATCATCGACAACTTAACGTTACCCAGTCAAGCTATTCCCAGAGTCGGTATTGCTAAATTTCATTTTCGCGCTATTATGATAACGATTCTCATTCTATTTTGTCATGGTCAGTTCAGTACCTCAGTCCCAAGATAGTCGTCAAAAGCAGAACTCAGAAAGATTAGAGCGCGTACGTCATACCTGCGCTCACATCATGGCAATGGCTGTGCAAAAGCTGTTTCCAGGGACAAAGGTAGCTACAGGACCAGTTACTGAAACGGGATTTTACTACGATTTTGATTGTCCGGTCAGTATTACTGTAGATGACTTGGGTAAAATTGAGACTGAAATGCAGCGTATAATTACAGCAAATATACCGATTATTCGCGAGGAAGTAGCAAGAGAAGAGATTAAGGCAGAAATAGCAGCTTTAAACGAACCTTTTAAGTTAGAAATATTAGAACGTATTCCTGTTGAAGAAACAATTACTCGCTATTTTATTGGTAATCCTGATGGTGGGAAAATAGAACCATCATTGTTTGCTGCAAGTGCTTTATCTCCCACTGAATATTGGTGGGATTTGTGCGCGGGACCCCATGTAAATTTTACGGGAGAAATTCATCCGGATGGATTCAAATTATTAAGTGTAGCGGGTGCATATTGGCAAGGGGATGAAACTAAACCCATGTTGCAACGTATTTACGGTACAGCTTGGGAAACCCCAGAAGCATTACAAGCATATTTACAACAGAGGGAAGAAGCATTACGGCGGGATCATCGAAAATTAGGGCAAGAACTGGATTTATTTAGTATTCAAGAAGATGCTGGTGGAGGATTGGTATTTTGGCATCCCAAGGGTGCAATTATTCGCTACATGATTGAAGATTACTGGCGAAAATCCCACCTAGAATCTGGTTATCAGTTGTTGTATACTCCCCACATTGCCAATTTAGATTTATGGAAAACATCTGGCCATTTTGACTTTTATAATGAGAATATGTTTGATTCCATGGAAGTGGAAAAACAGGCTTATCAAATTAAGCCAATGAATTGTCCCTTCCATGTTTTAACCTACAAGAATAAGCAGCATTCCTATCGGGAATTGCCTCTAAGATGGGCAGAACTAGGAACAGTTTACCGTTATGAGCGATCGGGAGCGTTACATGGTTTAATGCGGGTACGTGGCTTTACCCAAGATGATGCTCATGTTTTTTGTTTACCGCACCAAATAGCAGATGAGATTTTGGCAGTTTTAAATCTCACAGAACAAATATTATCTGACTTTGGCTTTGATAATTATGAAGTGAATCTTTCCACACGTCCTAGTAAATCAGTGGGAACGGATGAGGTATGGGAATTAGCAACCACGGCTTTAGAACAAGCATTAAATACTAAGGGTTGGGACTACCTAATTGACGAAGGTGGGGGTGCGTTTTATGGTCCGAAAATAGATATTAAAATTCAAGATGCAATTGGTAGATTATGGCAATGCTCCACAATTCAGGTAGACTTTAATTTACCCGAAAGGTTTGATATGGAATATGTCGCTAGTGATAACACAAAACAGCGACCAATTATGATTCATCGGGCAATTTTTGGCTCTTTGGAACGATTTTTTGGGATTTTAATTGAGAACTATGCTGGTAATTTCCCCTTGTGGTTAGCACCTATTCAACTGCGATTATTACCCGTGAGTGATGAAGTCAGAGATTATGCGGAATCAATAGCTGCTGATTTACACAAAGCAGGGTTAAGGGTAGAAGTTGACAGTAGTGGAGAAAGGTTAGGGAAATTAATCCGCACAACAAAGTTAGAGAAGATTCCCGTAGTTGCGGTAGTTGGAAAGCGAGAAGTGGAAAACCAAACTTTAAGTGTACGGAGTAACCAAACTGGAGATTTAGGAACACTATCAGTGAGTGAAGTTGTCAATCGTTTACAAACTGCGATCGCATCTAAAACCATAATTTAGGGTTTCGTGATATGAATTTCAAGTTTGGCAAACAATCTCAACCAAGTAATTCACAACAAATTCAGCGAATTAAGCAATGGGTTTATCAAGCCTTGGAAATTAATCAAAAAATTCCCATATCTCTTAGTCAATTACAGTGTACAGAACCTGGTTGTCCACCTGTGGAAGCTGTAATTAATGTGATGACAACCCCCATACAACGGTACAAAATTCATAAAAGTATGGCTCCAGAAAAGAATGAGATCCATTCTCTTTTAAATAAATGTTTGGTATTATGAAGAAGTATTAAGAAAAAGTTAGTGGTTTGTCACTAGTCATAACCACTAACCATCAACAACTATCAAAAACAATACAATGACTTTATCATTTCGTCCAGAATTTAATTCTGCCGAACAAATTATTGCGTCTCAATCTACTCAACAAAAGCCACAAGTTACAGAAGCAGAAATGATGCAAGCTGTACGAACTTTGTTGCTAGGGTTAGGTGAAGATCCAGATAGAGAAGGGTTGAAAGATACTCCCAAAAGGGTGATGAAAGCTTTACAGTTTCTCACCAAGGGATATCATGAGTCTTTGGATGAGCTATTAAATGGTGCAGTCTTTACAGAAAATGCTAATGAGATGGTTTTAGTGCGGGATATTGATATTTTTAGTTCCTGCGAGCACCACATTTTACCAATCATTGGTCGCGCTCACGTAGCTTATATTCCCAATGGGAAAGTGATTGGATTATCAAAAATTGCCCGTATTTGTGAAATGTATGCGCGACGTTTACAAGTACAGGAAAGATTGACTTTACAAATTGCTGATGCACTCCAAGGTTTGTTACAACCCCAAGGTGTTGCGGTGGTTGTGGAAGCTAGTCATATGTGTATGGTGATGCGTGGTGTGCAAAAACCTGGTTCTTGGACTGTTACAAGTGCAATGCGGGGTGTATTTGCAGATGATTCCCGTACCCGTGAGGAGTTTATGAATTTGATTCGACACAATCCTCAATTTCACTAATTTATAACTTTAATATAGGCAATGGGAAATCAACTCAATCCATTGCCTGTTACCCTAGTTTTAGGGTTTACAGGTAGTGGTAAAACAACTCTAATTGAATATTTAACTCATCAACAAGGGATTCCTGTACAGGTAATACAAAGTGGTTCCCAACAGATGAGTAATGGCTGTATCTGCTGTACTGGATTGAAGGATTTAAAACACGTCATTGACCATTTACTTGCTGACAGGGAAAGTGGAAAAATTAAGTGCGAACAATTATTTATTGAAGCTAGTGACGAAACCGATCCCATCCCCGTGACTCGAACCATTCGCCAACGCTTTGCGTCTGATAAATTATTTTTACGGGAAGTAATTACGGTTATTAATGCTGCAAACTATCCACCCACAGATGCACAACGCTACTTAATAACTAATCAGATTTTCTTCGCCGATCGCATAATTGTCAACCATTGCGACCTAGCTACTGGTGAGCAATTAGACCAATGTCATAAGCAAATTCGCGGTGTCAAATGGCAACCAACTTCTGAAGCTATTAGGGGTGTTGTCGATCCCAAGGAAGTTTTAGGTGTGTCTGGGGTTAAAGCATCAGTTTCTCTGACTAGCAGCATTCAACTAATATAGGATTTATGGTGGCATCTCAAACATCTTCTTGGATACAAACTCTTAAGTTTAATCACCAAGGTTTAATTCCAGCGATCGCTCAAGATAACTCTGATGGTACTGTGTTAATGATGGCATGGATGATCTGAAGAAACTGTTTGTGTTCAGTAGGTAAAGGGAAACCTGCCTCAGATTCAAAAGCAAACAAATATTCTTATAAGCTGATTATGAAATCATCTTCTCTGATTGACTCAATTACATTTGTTTGATTAATAAGAGCTTGGGTCTGACTTGTAAGTAATGGGAAAATCTCTTACCTGCTTGACGGCGATTTTTTTTCATGTGGACTGCCTCCTAAAAAAGCAGTCATCACTGCAATAATAAAAGAAGCGTATATATAGTCTAATTTTGGGGTCTACCCCAGTAATAATTGAAGATGCGATCGCAGACGATTGTCTTGTCATTTAAGCCGCTACGCGATTGCGCGGAAGCGGCAAAGGGACGTACTATCCCGACACAAATGAAATTCCTCAAAGTTGCGTCGGATTAGGTACATCCCCATAGACAACTTGCGGGTCGAAGGTTTTCTCTGTCTCCGTAAACTGCAAGCTTACCCCTTCCTCCGCAGAAACTGCATTTTTTCCCACAGGAATACTACGATAAAAGCAAGAACGATAGCCGACGTGACAACTTGCACCCGAACCCGCAACCTCAACCCGCATCCACACACAATCTTGGTCATCATCAATCAATAATTGTCGGACTTTTTGTACCAGTCCGCTTGTAGCACCTTTATGCCATAATTGCTGACGACTGCGACTATAATAATGGGCTTCCCCTGTTTCAATGGTTTTGACTAAAGCTTCCTCATTCATATAAGCGTGCATTAGCACCTCACCAGTATTAACATCGGTTGTCACCACGGGAATTAACCCGTTACCATCAAATTTAGGAGCAAGCTGGAAACCTTCTTCCACCTGTTCTACAGAGATGCGGGAACTAAATAGTTGATTCATAACCAGAAGTGTGAATTTAGATAGAATTGGGCATGATAATCATTATTATTCAAAATTAGTCCAAATATTATATCTACTCCAATCGAATTTATCTGTAAAAATTCTGTAGAACCTTTACTGCTAGCATTGAGATTAGCAATACTCCAGGGAGTCGTTTCGCGATGGCGCGGAGCGCCCGCCGTAGGCGATCGCAATGATTTTCGTTCTCTGTCTTCCATCTGGCACGACCAGAAGCAGCAAGCTCGACAACATTATCTTTGGTAATATAGCGATCACTGCCATAAAAATTTCCCCTTGATTATAAATCATCCCACAATGATGCAACGCCCAAATGATAGTTTTACTAAATGGTAGTGATATGGTTGATGTCATTACTGGCGAACCCGGACTCAAACATGATATAACCTTCGGATCGGGAATATTGAGACACATTTGACCCTCAACAAAAATTTAAGGGAGATTTAGCTTATCAAGGAGAAGATTTAATCGACACTCCAATTAAAAAACCCAAAAAAAGAATTAACAATTGAACCATATTACGTCATGGGAATGATATTAAAACCGAGAACGTAAGTGTTAAAGGCTGGCAGAAAAGATATGGCAAGGCTATATCCCAAAAGTCACCAGGTTTCTTTCAATCAGAATTGAAGCGCAAAGCCGAGAATGCTGGCGGTCAATTCACCAAGTTTTCTACCCAAAAAACAGCACTCTCTCAAACCCATTCTTCTGGTATTCGTATCAAGAAAAAGTTATCAGAACGGGTACACCACGATGTTAACGGCTTCAAAATGCACCGTGATCTATGGAGTGCTTATTTGGCTAGACACGTTTATGATGATTCTCTTTCCGTGATGGATGCTAATTTAGACTATCCGTGGTCGGAGCCGATCATGTTGGACGCATGGAAAGAATATAATCAACAATCTGCAAACCGAGTAGGCGAGTCCGAAAGTAGGAAATGTCATAAGTCCTCAGAGCAGATGTCCGATAAAAGGCTACCCACTAACCAGATAGCCAATAAGGGTGAAAAGTTAGATGGTAATGCCTGAATCTCAGCGTCTTCAGACCTGAGAGTGGCTCAATA
>JASJDS010000066.1 GCA_030065055.1 Calothrix sp. MO_192.B10 | reverse complement strand
ACGTATTGTTTCTTGCACTACCTGTATCGAAACAAATGTTTTTACTTCGTTCCATAAATAAATTTAGGGGCTTGGTGACCATTTTTCTTTTTCTTTACTTTTGCCTTTTTACTTTTTACTTTTGCCTTGTTCGGTCACTGAAGAGGAAAAGGGGCAGGGGGCAGGGGGCTTGTACCCCTGTTGGTAGGGGAAATTCTGAATCCTCCCCTTTGCTCCCTGCTCCCGAACTCCCCTCCCTCTTCTCTGTCAACTGCGAAAATTTCTTCTCCAGCATGATTTGTCTATTAGGCGAACTGCGAACAATAAATTTCATCCTGATTTCATTTTTACCTGCCATGATTGTCAAATGTGAGTGGATCTCAAAACCGCAACCCTAGAATCAGTCATGTCAGAGAAGCATTCAACACCTGAAGTGATATCCCATACTTCTAGCGAGGACAAGCAAGTCCCTGGGAGTTCTCTGCGTCCCGGTAAAACAATTTTGGGAATTGGCGTTTTCGCCCTGCTCACAGGCGGGATTTTGACAGTTACCAACCAATTTAAACCCGCTTCGTCAATGGCGGGGATGGAAGGACATAATCATGGCAATATGTCCCATGACGAAATGATGCAGGTCGATGGCTCTTTTAATCCTACTCCCGTAACGGTAATGTCGGTCAAACCTGGTTTACTTGCAGCCAGAGTTAAATATACTGGTTCGATACATCCTTATCAAGAAATCACCGTGTATCCACGGATAGCCGGACAGTTGACAAATTACTCCGTTTATCCAGGCGATCGCATCAACACCGGACAGATTTTAGCAACACTCGATGCTGGGGAGCGGTTAACTGGGGTGGCAGAAGCTGCGGCAAAAGCTGACTCGATGGAAACCAATCTAGAAGCTGCCCAAATTGAATTAAACGAGCAGAGGCAAGAAATTGAGCGATTAGCAGCAGAACTGTCCTATCGGCAAAAGAAACGCGATCGCTTTGCGTTGTTGGTCAAGGAGGGGGCTATTTCCCAAGACCAGTATGACATTGAGGATACTAATGCTATAACTGCCCAAGCTGCTTTGAAGGCTGCACGGGTAAAGCTAAGACGGTTAGAAGCCCAGGTTTTGAGGGCTAGGAGCGACTTGAAGCAGGCAAAAGCACAAAAGAATACTGCCTCAATTATGAAGGGATATACTAAACTGCGATCGCCCATTACGGGTATTGTTCAAGAACGGATGGTAGATCCCGGTGTAGTAGTGCAACCAGGGATGGGGGTTCTCAAGATAGGAGATTACCAGAAAATACGTCTACGTGCTAACGTTGCCCAACAAGATGCGGTGAATGTCAAAGTTGGTACTCCCATGGTGGCAAAGGTTCCCGGTACGAAGGTTAAGGAAATTACAGGGAGAATCACTAGTATCTTTCCTCAAACTAACAGCAACACCCGTACAATTACTGTGGAAACTGTAGTGAATAATTCTGGTACTCAATTACTATCCGGTCAGTTTCTGGAGATGGAAATCATCACTGCTCGTCAGCCGAATGCTTTATCTGTGAAACGTTCCGCTCTAACTCAGTTTAAAGATAAAACAGCGGTTTGGGTAGTTGATGGGGAGGTAGCTAGGCGAAAAATTGTTACTACAGGCTTGATTAGTGGGGAACAGGTAGAAATTACCACAGGACTCAAACCAGGGGATATGGTGATTACCTCCGGAAACTCAAAGTTAATGGAAAATTCCCGTGTCGCAGTGGTGGATGGGGCTGGAAAATCCGTTTCTCTGGGTAGTAATAATTCTAAGTCTGAGGGTAACACGCGAGTGGTTTTAATTTCTCCCAGTTCTCCAAATTCTGTTAAAAAAGGAGGTGCTCAATTAATTTTAGAAGTTCAAGATGCAAAAACCAATAAACCCATAGCAGTAGAAAACATAGATGTAAAGGTTACTATGCCCATGAAAAATATGCCACCGATGATATCAATGGTAGAAATTAAACCAGATTCTCAACCGGGACGTTTCCAAGTTGATACCCACTTTGGGATGAAAGGTAAATGGGAAGTGGAGGTGAAAGTTAAAGATTCAAAATATCAGGGTAAAACAGATTTTGATTTTACTGTTAAATAATTATTTATATTTATCTCACGCAGAGACGCAGAGACGCAGAGAGTAAGAGTAAAAAGTCGGTTGGGTGAAGCGATAGCGTAACCCAACAAGTAATTGATTTACGTCATGCAAAGGCGCAGAGAGAAAGAGTTGTAATCACACTTGTTAGTTCAATTCAGCAATGTCCATTCACTCATATTATTAAATCAAAAAATGATTAAATTTTTACATTTACTGTTAGCTGTCAGCTTCTTAACAATTGCTTGTAGCACTCCAGAAAATCAAACGGAAGCAACATCTACAACAACTACAAACTCATCCTCAAAATCACAACAAAGCAAGGTCAAAATTAATCTAGTTACCCCGAATCCCCAAGAAACAGTGAAGATGGGTAATACTCAGTTGGTTGTGGAAGTTATCGATTCTAAAACTAACCAACCTGTAGCAGTCAAAGACTTGGATGTGCAAGTTTCCATGCCAATGGAAGGGGAAGAAACCATGACCTCAATGGTCAAAATTGAACCAGATTCACAACCGGGTAGGTATAAAGTTAAGACTAATTTTAGTATGCAAGGAAAGTGGGACGTAGTTGCCAAAATTAAAGATTCTCAACGCCAAGGCCAAGCAAGTTACACATTCAATGTTAAGTAGTTGAGGAATTTTAGATTTTATACCATTTTGAAAAAAGAATGGGATAGATGGGTGGATCAGTAGGGGCACGGCATCAGAGTAATAATTTTATACACAAAAATATTGTGTATGCCGTGCCCTGACGAAGAATGTATGTGTCGCCAACATTATTTGAATTGGTCTGATAAATCAGACTGGGCAAGGAATGAGAGTGCGTTTTAACTAACAACTTGCACCAATGTCGCTTAGCCCAAATGTCCGCCTAGGAATAAATTCCCTTTTCTTAAAGACAAAGTCTGATAAATCAGACTGAGCAAGGAATGAAAATGCGTTTTAACTAACAACTTGTACTCCTATGCGATAAACAGGAGGCTCCGCCTCCTTTCCCCTAGTTACCAGGCTCAGCCTGGTAACGAGAATATTTTACTTACCTCTTTTCTTCCATTTTGACTTTTGACTTTTGACTTTTGACTTTTGAATTCCCCCGAAGGGGGTTGTCTTCTGCCCTGTTTATGAAATATTTTCTCACCCGTTGGTCAATCAAAAACCCGGTGGTGGTTGTTGCTTTGTACATAGTTGTTCTTATCCTGGCAGCACTCACCCTCTTCTTAATTCCGGTGCGGATGATGCCTTATGTGCAAAGTCCTCTGGTAGCTATTGTAACAATGGCTCCGGGTTCTTCCCCTGCGGAGGTGGAAACCTACATCAGTAAACCCATTGAGCAGCGTCTCACTGTCTTGGATGAAGTGCGCTTTATCCGTTCGAGTTCCCAACAAGATATGTCCTTAGTTACTGTGCAGTTTGCCTGGGGTGGAAATATCGAAAATGCGGTGCAGGAGGTGCAGAGTGTGATGAAGTCTGCGGAGGGGGATTTGGCACTTGATGGCATCAATACCCGTTCTTATTGGGTTTTGCCCATCGACCCCCTCAACCGTCCGGTGCTGACTCTGGGGTTGCGGGGGGAAGGATGGGACCCGATGCGGTTGCGGGAGTTTGCGGATAATACCTTGGTTGACAGGCTGACTCAGGTGCAAGATGTGCAAGCTGTATCAATTTTTGGCGGCTATCGGCGACAATTGCAAGTGATTGTCAACCGCCAAAAGTTGGCGGCTTACGGTTTGTCAATTTTGCAGGTACGGGACGCGATTGATGCTAACAATATCAGCCAAGGTGCGGGGGTTTTAACCAGGGGAGACAGGGAAATTTTAGTCCGGGCTGATGAACGGGCGTTAAATGCCCAAGGGGTGATGGATTACCCCATTTTTGAGCAGGAAGGACGGGTTGTCTATGTCAAAGATGTCGCCACCGTTAAGGATACCTATGAGGAACGGCGTAGTAGTTATCGTTACAATGGTGAAGCGGCTCTGGCTGTTAATATTATCCAAAAACCTGATTCCAGTTCGCCCCAGGTAATTGAACGGGTACAGGCAGAATTAACTAAAATTAAAGCTCAATATCCCGGTTTAGAGTTTCAGGTTGCTTACGATAATTCTTACTTAGTAAATTTAATCAAGGATAGTACTACGGGGGAATTACTAATTAGTGTAGTGCTAGCAGGGTTAGTAATCTTAGTTTTCTTAGAAAACTTCCGGGCGACGGCGATTGTGATGATTTCCATCCCCACATCCCTAGCGTTATCAATGCTACCTTTTATCCCTATGGGTATGTCGTTGAATTCCTCCACCTTAATTGGGATGATGATGGCGATTGGTAAGTTGGTGGATGATTCTATTATTGTGATTGATTCCATTGACAGGAAGTTGCAAGCAGGATACAAACCCCATGAGGCAGCAATTAAAGGGACGGGGGAGGTATTTTTAGCAAGTGCGGCGGCTAGCTGTGTGATGATCGCGGCTTTGTTACCAACAATACTGGCAGGGGGGTTAACGGGGCTGATGTTTGTCGGGCTGGTTTATCCCATGGTTTTTGCTTTTGTCTCCTCCCTCCTGGTCTCAATTACCTTAATTCCCTTACTGGCAGCATTCTTTCTCAAACCACTACACCAAAAGGGGAAACGCAAAACTTGGTTGCAGAGATTACTGACTCCTATACGTTACAGCTTTTACCAACTGGAGCGGGGTTACGGATGGTTACTCGATATCTGCATGAAGAATCGAGAAGTTACCCTAGCGTTTGCGGGTGCTTCTATGGTTTTGGCATTTAGCCTGTATCCTTTAATTGGACAGGAAATGATGCCTTTGGGTGATTCCGGTCAAATTATGGCAACTATTGAATTAGAACCGGGCACATCTTTTAGTAAAACCGACCGAGTAACCCAACAGTTTGAAGAGATTTTACTCAAACAGCCGGAAGTAGAAAAGGTTTCTTCCCAAATTGGCTTTGAATTGACGCGCAACAGTACTTACTTTAGCGGTTACAGTATGGGGGGAGTCAATACCGCTTCTATGATTGTCACCCTCAAGGATGTGGGGCAAAGGGAACGGGATATTTGGACTATCATTGATAGTGTTAAAAACCAAGCCAACCGCTCAATTCCTGGTTTGCGACGCATCGCTATGAAGGAAATGGGGGTGGATGTGATGGCTACATCGGCAGCACCGATACAGTTGGCGGTATATGGGGAAGATTTGGATGTACTGCACCGTCTAGCTAATGGTGTCCTGGGTATCGCCGAAAAAACCCCCAGTTTAGTTATGCCTCACACCAGTTCAGCCATGTCCCAACCAGAATATAAGTTAAATATCGATCGCCGTCGAGCGGAGGAATTGGGACTAAACATCAAACAAGTAGCCGAACAAGCTCGTTATGCTTTAAATGGGGGTTACACCCGCAGATATTACAATCGTCCCAATGTCAGACAGAATTTTATCTTAGTGCGCTACAACGAACAAGACCGGGGAACTGTGCAAGATTTGTCATCTACCTACATTACTACCCCTGACGGTCAACAAGTACCTTTAAGTAGCGTGGCAACACTGGAAAGGCAAGAAGGACCAACCTTAATCGAACACGTTAACGGGCGACGGGTGGTTTATGTCAACGGCTATTACCGGAAAAACGGACCCGCATCAATGGACTTGTCAATGGCGATCGCTATGGATGCTGGTAGCAAATTAGACTTTCACCCTGGTTACGGTATAGACTCGATGGGGGATATGACGGATATGATGATTGAGTTTGAGCGACTTTTACAAGGGTTGGTTATATCTTTATTACTGATTTATTTGATTTTGGTAATTCAGTTTGGCTCGTTCATTCAACCTTTAGTTATGATGCTGTCAATTCCTTTGCAGTTAGTAGGGGTATTTGGGGCGTTACTATTAGCGAAACAAACTCTTTCTACTGTTTCAATTTTGGGAATTATTATTCTATCTGGTTTATCAGTTTCCGCCGCAATTTTATTATTAGAACTAATTTTGACCAAACGTCAAGCAGGGGAAACCAGAGATATCGCCATCCGTGCAGCTGGACCAGTAAGATTAAAAGCGATTGTAATGACTACTTTAACAACAATTATTGTAATTGTTAGACTCGCCTTTTTCCCAGAAACTGGAATGGATGCTTATTCACCCATTGCTACGGTAATTCTAGGGGGTTTGGTTATTTCGACACTGCTGACTTTAATTGTTATTCCTGTAGTATATTCACTGGTAGATGATGTTACCGTTTGGTTGATTCGGTTGAGAAAAAAATTAAGCATAACTACAAAATATGAATAACATTTTTACTGTTGAAGAAATTAATAATTTATCTGCAACCATCGATAATCAACTACGGGAATTGAGGGGAGAATTAGACTCAGGACAAAAGAGAGGAGCAACAGAAACCCCTGATTCTTTACCTGTGAAGCAGAGTCAAGCCATTGCTGAAATTACCCAAGAAAAACCCCCCAGTTTTCTGAAAAAATTCGCCCGTGCGGCTAAATGCGACCTGTGCGATGATGGAGGAATACTGCATACCCAATGGAAAAAATGGGCAGACTTGAATAATCAAGAGGTAATCGAAAAATTTGGGGCTGTGTTGGTAACTCTGGGATTTTCTGGGGGTGCGTTGGAAATTCTGGTTGTTGCCCTAGCTGTGATTGTAATTCACATTGGTGTTAAGGCATTTTGTGAAGAATATGCCCAATAATATCAAATCCGGTTACATCGGAATGATAAAAAAACCACAGAGGCACAGAGGAAGAGGGAGAAGAAGGAAATTTAAATAATTCCGATACAAACGGAAATGATATAATATCATGTTTACTTAATTTTACCTTCTCCTTGCAACATTCGTAATGAACCATCCTCACTGCCTAGGAATAAATTCCCAGGCTCAAAGACAAAGTCTGATAAATCAGACTGGGTAAAGTTTTCAGCATGTTTTAACGTGCTTGGTTTGTTAGCCCGCAATTTATTGCAGGGCGGGAAAGGGTGGCAAAGTGAGGTTCTCAGGGTGGTGTGTTTTACCCCTCACTTAATTGACGAAAAATGTTGCACCTCTGCGCCTCTGTGTGACGGACACTTTGCTTATGCCGGGGAACCCCTTCCGGGTTGCGCCAGTTGACGGCAGTTGCTTTATGCCGGGGAACCCGTCCACCGCACTGCCTCCTTTATGCCGGGAAACCCGTCCACCGCAATGGCTTACCGTCCACCGCAAGTGTCCTCCTCTGCGTGAGATTTTTATTCATTCCTTCCGGAACTATCAGCAGCGAAAATGATTCTTTTAATACAGTCTCTTCAATCTACCCCCACCGATGGAACTCAATCTGCGCTTTCCGGAAATCGATCGAGTGATCGTCAAACTTGATGACCAAGAAACAGATAGACTGGATTTTACCAACCCCCTGAGTACAGCAGACTTAGAGGAGATTCGCTGGTACTTAGAAGTGTATTCTTCCCGTTATACTACGGAAGTAGATGATAAACGGGCGCAACAAATACAACAAAAATTACCGCAGTGGGGAGAAGATTTATTTGACGCTGTTTTTAACCATCGCCCTGCCCAACGGATATTTAATCAGTTCCAAGACGCAGATGAGGAAACACGCTTATTAACCATCAGCGCCAGTCACCCAGCAATTTTATCCCTTCCCTGGGAATTATTACGGGACTCGGCAGGTACTTATTTAGTCCATGACAATCCCCGTATTTCCATTCGTCGCCGGTTGGCAGGGGCAGGAGGTGGACGCAGACCGTTTAAAATTAAGCAAAAGGACTGTTTGCGCTTGCTGTTTGTCATTAGTCGTCCCACGGATGCCGGATTTATTGACCCCAGGGGGGAAGCAAGGGCTGTGTTGGATGCCATTGAACAGGAAGCTGCTGGACGGGTGGAGGTAGAATTTTTGCGTCCGGCGACTTTGGATAATTTAGTCGAACGGTTGGAAGATAAGCGTAAACCCCCCATTGATATTGTGCATTTTGATGGTCATGGGGTGTATGACGCTGATGGTAGCTTGCAGGAAAAGGCAAAATTGAGTGACCCCGTAGCCGCCACTAAGGGGGAAAATGGCAATGGGGGCAATACTGGTTATTTGTTATTTGAGGACAAAGAAGGCAAAACAGCCCTAATTACCGCCGAAACCCTAGGGGATATGCTGAACCGGCAAAAAGTGGGGTTAATTGTCCTCTCTGCTTGTCAATCAGCTGCCGTGGCGGGTGAAGATGCTATGGGTTGTGTGGCTGCAAGATTAACCCATGCAGGGATACCCACGGTATTGGCAATGACCTATAGTGTATTGGTGACAACTGCCCACCAATTGTTTGCCAAATTTTATCAGCGCCTGATGCGGGGTGAAGGCATGGGAGAAGCCCTAGATAATGCCCGCCGAGATTTGTATCTCAATCGGGAACGGGGCGAAAGACAACGGGGGGAAAAAAGAATTACCCTGAAATTAGATGATTGGTTCCTCCCAGCCCTATATCAAGCAGCCGGAGACACGCCGTTATTAACCGACACTTTCCCCCTCTCCCCCACTCCCCCACTCTCCCCCTCCTCCAATCTCCCCCAACTGCAAGAAGCAGGTTTCTTTGGACGCAATCGGGAAATTTGGCAGATTGAACGGGCATTTGTGCAACAAACTCGCCGCATCACCATTTCCGGTTTTGGGGGACAGGGGAAAACCTATTTAGCCTGTGAAGCTGGGCGTTGGTTGTGTCGCACTGGGGTATTTGAGCAAGTTTGTTTTGTGGATTATGCCGCCTTTCAGGGGGTGGATGCTGTGGGTTTGGCGGTGAGTACCCTGGGGACAGTGTTAGACAGAAGTTTTGTGGATGTAGAGGCGGTTCGGGCTTACCTGCAAGGGGAAAAGCAGTCTTTGTTACTGATTTTGGATAACTTAGAAACCATTTCCCCACAACCATTGCAGGAGTTGTTAACCGTTGCTAAACAATGGTCTGAGGTCGGCAACTGTCGGGTATTACTCACCACTCGCACACCCGATTTTGCTCATGCTGATTATTCCAGGGAGGGGAGTTTAAAGCATATCTCCTTGCCCTTGCAGGGTTTGGGAGAAGAAGATGCTTTGGACTATTTCCAGACTTTGATGAAATTGCCCCCAGAACCACAATTTGACCTACCCAAAAGGCAGGCGTTATTAAAATTATTTAAATTGGTGGACTTTCATCCCCTGTCCATTAAGTTATTGGCATGGCAGTTGAAATACCGCCGCATTGCTGAAATTGGTCAACGTTTGGAACAGTTGATTGCTGCCACGACGAATGTACCAGATAAAGACAGGAGTTTGTTAGCTTCCTTAAACTTATCCCTAGAACGGCTAGAGGGCGAAGCCCAGCAGTGGTTGCCCAAGTTGGGAGTGTTTCAGGGAGGGGCATTGGAGATGTTATTGCTGGCGATTACCGAATTGTCGGAAAGCCAGTGGCAAATCCTGCGTCCCGCTTTGGAAAACACGGGATTGATGCAAGCAGAATACCTGCCAGGAGTTAATTCATCCTTTCTCAAATTTCACCCCACCCTTGCCCCAGTACTGTGGTTGCGGCTGTCGGCGGAAGAACAAGGGGAATTGCTAGCACGCCATCGACAGCGGTATGCTTTACTATCTAACTACTTGTATGAACAAGATATACCCAATCCAGTTTTTGCCCGTGCCATAGCCCAGCGGGAACTGCCGAACTTGCTGATGGCGGTGCATGGGGCGTTGGAGGCAGATGAGGAATGGGCAGTGCATTTTGTGAACAATGTCAGCAGGTTTCTCAACAACTTTGGACTTAACAGAGATAGGGCTGTACTGATTGCCAAGCTGGGGAAAAAGGATGACTTTTTAGCCCGCAGCAATCGAGGGGAAAAACTTTACAGTGACGGGCACTATGGGGAAGCGGCGCAGGTGTTTGGGGAGATTCTGGCAGGATTGGGAGAGTCACCGAGTTATGACCGCTGCCTTACATTAGGTAGGCTGGGGCGCTGCTTTAGGGAACAGGGACAAGCTGCCCAAGCCGCCACCCTTTACCGTCAGGCTTTGGTAGAGTTAGGGCAGTTAGATTCATCTGACGAGGTGAAGCGGCAAATGGGGGCAATGCAAACTGATTTGGGGGATGTGCTGACGGATATGGGGGATTATGAGGAGGCACGGAAAGCTTATGAGGCAGCATTAGCAATTTCCAGAGAACAAGATAATGACCATCAAATAGCTGTTGTACAAGGACAACTCGGCACCCTCGCCCTAGTGCAAAGCAACCTCCCCGAAGCAGAAAAACGCTATCGGGAAGCCCTAAAGACGTTCCAGCGACTTGATGAACCTGCATCGGAAGCCGTGCTTTGGCACCAACTGGGGAGGGTGTACGAAGAAGCTCATCAGTGGGATGCAGCGGAAGAGACATATCGGGAAGCGGCGCGGATTGATGAATTCCAAGGGAATCTGGCAGGGGCAGCCCGTACCTGGAATCAATTGGCTATGGTGAATATGTATGCGGGCAGACCAGAAGCGGCAGAGGCTTGGTATAAAAAGGCTGGAGATGAATTTAAAGCTTTAGGGGACAAAGCAACTGCCTCTAAGGTACTCAGCAACCTTGCCAACCTACTGCAAAACCAGCGCAATTCCCAGGGGCAATACCATCGCCTCACGGAAGCGCGACAGTATGGAGAAGAGGCGTTGGCAATCCTTAAAAACCTAGATCCTGATGCCACTGAGATTTGGATAACCTACACCATCCTGGCAAAGATTGCCGACAAGCAGGGGGAAGCAGCCCCAGCACGGGAGTATCGTCTTCTGGCGCGGCGGGCAAAAGCGGCGTTTGCGGGGACGCAGTATGAGTTGCGACAGTATGGGCAGTTTATTGCGTGGGTGGTTGCTGCTGTGGGTGATGCACAGGTGAGGCAACAGCTAGAATCTGACATGCAGGAAGTAGGCAATAATAATCGCGTGGCTGCTATCCGTCGCATCCTGGATGGAGAGAGGGATGAGGAGGCGCTGGTTGAACCCTTGGATTTTGAAGATTCGATGATTGTCAGCGCCATTTTGCAGGGTATCGCTGACCCCCAGACGCTGAAGCCGTTGTTAAGGGAGGGGGAGTGAAAAAGACTATGGTCAAATAATAAGTAAGTAAGTCGGCACAAATAAACATCACTATGTAACAGAATGTAAACGAGCACAAAACCCTTGGGATTGCTTCGTTTCACTTCGTTCCACTCGCAATGACATACCTTGAATTTTTTACGCCGACTTACAGCAGTTTTCATCTATTTGAACCACATCTTCATGTAGGGGTTTAGCTTCATGTAGGGGTTTAGCACTGCTAAACCCCTACGGTGTGGTCTATTTACCTGAAAATCGCTGTAAATGCAAAATCATAACCAGCTTTCGCTATTTAAACCGCATCTACTTTGAAACCCATAGTTTTTGGTTACGAATATTCAATCGGGTGAGGTGGGCACGGCATCAGTCAGCTTACAACCTATGGAAGAATATTGTGGGTGCCGTGCCCCTACAGGATAATTGATTTTTTGGTATTCCCCTTGAACGGAAAACTCCAGTTTTCAAGATGGATGAGGTTTATATTATCTCATATTTAGCTCCAAGTGTAGCGATCGCCTACCTAAAAGTATTAAGTAGCCAAACATATATCTTAATTTAAGGTGATTTTTGAAAATAATTTTACCAATGACAAGGGCGCAAGCCTTGCGCCCCTACGGTGAATTTGTAATCGCCTAGTAATTTTAATTCTGGAAATCTGCTAATTAATTCAGATTTCATGCTGATTTCATCAGATTGTGTCAATCTATTTCTAGGGTAAAATCTGTGACCAGTTATAGCCCCAGTTGACAAGTCAGTTTTGTATGAGAATACTGCTAGTAGAAGATGAACCAGATTTAGGTGCAGCTATTAAACGTGTTTTGCACCAACATAACTATTTGGTTGACTGGGTTATGGATGGTAACGAAGCATGGGCATACTTAGAAAGTAGTTGGACCGAATATACCCTAGCTATTTTTGATTGGTTGGTTCCAGGAATGTCAGGATTAGAACTATGTCAAAAACTGCGTCAAAATCACAATCCCCTACCCGTATTAATGCTGACAGCTAAAGATAGTATGGAGGATAAAGTTAGCGGCTTGGATGCGGGTGCAGATGACTATTTAGTAAAACCGTTTGGTATGGAAGAATTGCTAGCACGGTTACGGGCTTTACAAAGACGTTCCCCTCAATTTCAACCCCAAAAACTAACTATTGGTAACCTGACATTAGATTATGGTAGTAGTAAGGTAATTCATCACAGTGCTACAGGAGATAAAGAAAAAATTCTCTTGACTACTAAAGAATTCCAGCTATTAGAGTATTTTATGAGGCATCCCAACCAAATTCTTAGCAGCGAACAAATTCGCAATCAAATTTGGGAAGTGGGTGCGGAATCTAGTAGTAATGTTGTCGCGGCACAAATGCGGCTTTTACGACGGAAACTAACTAGTAGTGGCTGTGGAAATCCCATTGAAACTTTGCATGGTATGGGGTATCGTCTCAATCTGACAAATGAACCAAAATAAACTTTTTCAACGCACCCGGATTCGTTTGGCTTTGTGGTATGCCATCGTTATGGGTTTAATTTTAACAGTATGCGGATTTGGTCTGTATATCACAGTATCCCATGCCCATGAGGTAGCATTAGATAGAGAATTAGAATTTATAGCAAAGACCTTACATAACAATTTAGAACTCAAGCTAAAACAGCCAGGAAAATTAGAACCAGTTGTTAAAGAATTTTTACCAAATATTTGTTTGATTGAATCTGGTTGTGTTAAACAAGAATCTAGTTCGCAACGTCATATTTTAAATGCAATTCATCAAGGCTATTATGTACGTTTATTTGATAAACCAGGTAATTTAATTGCGATCGCAGGTTCTTATCCCCAGAAAATATCTTCGGCTTTAAACACAAAACTTTGGCAAACTATCAAAGACAATCAAGGTAATTTTTATCACCAAATGTCATTGTCGTTACATACCAGAGATAATCGAGACTGGGGATATATCCAAGTAGGGCGCAATATTGCAGACATTAATGATTATATGTATGCAGTAAAATTGAGTTTAGTGGTGGGATTACCAATGGCGATGCTCATGGTTGCTATTGCTAGTTGGTGGTTAGCAGGATTAGCCATGCGACCAATTTACCAATCTTACCGGCAAATTCAGCAGTTTACAGCGGATGCAGCCCATGAGTTGCGAACCCCTTTAGCCGCAAGCCAAGCAACGGTGGAATCAGCACTTTTAACACCGGATTTAGATAGGACAGAGATATGGGATATTCTGCGGACTATCAAGCGTCAAAATCAGCGACTCACTAGTTTAGTTGCAGATTTATTGATGCTGTCTCGCTTCGATAGACACTCTATTCCCATACAACGAGAACTGTGTTGTTTAAATGATATTATCAGCGACTTAGTCGAAGAATTTACAGCAATGGCTATGGCGGCTCAAGTAAAGCTGATATCTGCAATACGGGTAGATGAAGAGGTAAATATTGTTGGTGATTCGGAGCAATTGTATCGTTTAGTGACTAATTTAATTGTCAATGCAATTCAGTATACCCCAGCAGGGGGAAGGGTGACAGTTATTTTAGACCGTAGTGACCATTATGCAAGTATCCAAGTGGAAGATACGGGTATTGGCATTCCCCAAACCGAAATTGACCGGATCTTTGACCGTTTTTATCGGGTAAATAGCGATCGCTCCCGTAATACTGGTGGTTCTGGTTTAGGATTAGCGATCGCCCAAGCAATTGTCAAGTCACATCAGGGTAGTTTGAATGTGCAAAGCGAAGTTGGAAAAGGTAGTACTTTCACAATAAAATTGCGGGATCATCCCAATTTTTGAAAAACATTGAGGGGAGAAAATTACTTCACGAGTCAGTCTGGCGAAGTCATTTCAGTTCTCAGTTATCAGTTATCAGTTACCCCATCGATAAATCGAAGGGCTAATGAGAACAAGGAAAACATTTTTGACTCTCCACGGATAAATCCGGGGGCTTGTATCCAGTTTATTTTTCGGTCAATTGGCTTGTGATTCTTGCGATTCCTCCTCTTCTTGAGCGAAAAAATATGCCCACTCAAATTTTAAAGTAAGGCTATAGTACCTGAGAGTTAATCACTCCAAAAGACATCTAAGATATTAAGTAATGTAACCTAGCCTTTAAAAAATCTCATACTTTTACTATTATAACTGTTGTCAACCTTTTATTCGAGGATTTGACCATGAAGAAAAGAAATAAGAATGGTTCTTACACTGGCAATTTAATCGGCTAGAGAAGTACTGTTGTTAACCTTTTATTCGAGGATTTGACCATGAAGAAAAGAAATAAGAATGGTTCTTACACTGGCAATTTAATCGGCTAGAGAAGTGGAAAAGTGGGAGAATAAATTAATTGTTGTTTCCCATTTTCAATTTTTATTAAGAGAGGCAGAGGATAGAGGGTCTCAGATTGCCGGTTTGCTCAGGTTTCCGGCAGGAATATCATCTGGGCGACAGTTGCGACACAAGGGTTTAAATCCCTCATCAACTTTTAATTGGAAGCTTTGGTTCAGGTGGGTTTTGCATCCACAAATGAACTTAACTTCTTGCCCTCTACCTCTTGCTTTATACTTGCTTCAAAACAATTAAAGTGTACATTTTTCGAGTGCAAAGTTACATCCGAAGAATTGATTTTGTATATTTATGTAAATAGTAGTCTTCACCACGGTATATCAGGGGAGCATCCCAGCTTTTTTGCACGTCATTGCGTTAGCGCACGCTACGCGGTAAGCGGAGCTATGCCGTAGGCTTTACGCGAACGCAAAATCTCTCACTAAGAACAAAACCATGGGATTGCTTTGTCGTTCCTCCACCCTTCACCGAACGTCTTCGACGAACGCAATGACAGTTATTGTTTTGTTGAAAAATAAAGACTGGGATGCACCCGTATATTAGACGTTATTAATTATTTTTATTTATTTACAAATTTACTACAAATTTAAGCATTTCAGAGCTAATATTTTAGAGCCTTATTATTGATTTACACAGTCAAATTCACACATTTATTTTCGTTCAGGTTTAAGGAAGCAATAAATGCAAGATATCACTATTAATCCCTCAAAACTTGTCCAATTTAATTTAACTCAGCGTCAGGAAGTTAATTTCTATTTAATAACTAATAGCAGTATCGCCGATAAATTCCGTTTCGATAATGATAATAGTTATGCTTCCTGCAACATACTTCGTTATGATGGTGGTTCCTTCAAAGAAACTCTTTATAAAACACAAGAGCCAGCTCATATTTTAGTTGTATCCCCAGAGCGCTATGTTGAGGTTGAAGCTGGACTGGATGTTGGTCAACGCATGGTCATCACAATGCCTTCCAACTCAACACCGATATCTTTATCAGAGATTGCCCACTTTCTCTCTCTCTTAGAGATTGACAATATAGAGGAACAGGAGGCATTTGCTGACCGATTGTTCGAGGTTGGACCCAACAGTCAATATCTACGAATAGTTGATCCAAAATACGGAACGGAAGCGGTTTTTGATCATCTTGATGAAAGTTATGAATGGCACGATCAATCTGGATTTTTAGATTGGGGAGGGCAACAACTTGCGCCAGCAGGTGAAGTTAGCGTTTTCCCGCTTCAGCATGGTGAGTACAGCACGGAACTTAACTTGGCAATTAATGGTCAAATAGCCTTTCGTGGTTTACCAATTCTTCACTCTGGCAAAGTCAATTTTTTAAGATCCGATCAGTATCGCTTGTACGAAAGCCTCAATACAATGCGCGAACACGCAATTATTGCAACTGTAAAGGATGGAAACGTCACAGCTCTTGAGTGTACTCATCCAGACGCAGAGCTAGCTAAACAAACCCTTGAAGCGATGTTTTGGTGTGACTCGCGCTACCGCAAGATATGGGAACTTGGATTTGGCATTAATATGTCACTAACAATGGTTCCAGGCAACGTTGCCATGAATGAAACATATGGCGGGGAAAATGGAGTAGTTCACTTCGGATTAGGATTAACCCCATATACTCAGTATCATCTGGATATTATGTGTCCTCACTCGTTGATTCTCACCGATAATGACGAAGTTTTTCTCGGTTCTTCCAATGTTGTGATACGTGAACTAGAAGAACCATCAGCTTTAGAAGCGGGGGTTTCACCTTCAAGATTAATGTCGCGGACAAAAGCTGCTGGTTGTCCGTGCTTATAAGCATAACAATGAAACAACTGACTCAGAACGACCTGTGGGAGCCTTTTTTTATTCCACCCACTCGTGAACAAAAAATTGGTATTGAAGTAGAGATCGCGTCCCTAGATCCCAATTCTGGGATATCCTTACCTTACGAAGGACCAGTTGGTATAAAATCTATTTTGGAGAGGCTACATCAGGATATAGGAGGGGAATTATTACTGGATAGGGACAATCTAGTCGGTATTGATTTGCCAAATGGTTCTGGAATTAGCCTAGAAAACGGAGGAGCTATTGAGTTTCAGTCTGCTCCAAACAAGGATCTAGTGTCTCTCAAAAATGAGAGTGATGGGATATTATTATCTTTGGCTGAGGCAGGGCGTTCTGTTGGGGCAGCACTTGTACCAGGGGCTAACTTTCCTTTCAATAATCTTGACCAAATTCATTGGATGCCTAAAACCTATGGACTTCTCCTGCGAGAGTACTTTCAAACCCTTGGTGAGCAAGGATCAATGGGAGATGTGGTTATGGCTCATATTACATCTACCCAAGCTACTCTCGATTACTTGTCTGAACAGGAAGCGATTCAAATGTTGCAGACAGGAATAGTCTTAACACCGATTGTGGTTGCTCTGTTTGCCAACTCTCCCCTTGAGGCAGGACGTGTCTGCGGTGTACTTTCGCGCCGCACCCAGTACTTTTTTAAAAGCGATCCACAGCGTTTTGGTTTTGTTCCACCTGCCTTACGTGATGATTTGAAATTACAGGACTTTATTGATTGGGCACTAGAGTTTCCGATGATCTATCGCAAGCAGGAGAAAGGTGAAATAGAACCAGTCAGATGCCAGTTTAAGCAACTGCTTGAGTCGGGATTTAAAGATGGAAGTTACCCTACTCTCAAGGATTGGAAGCAGCATTTGTCACAAATCTATGTTGATGTCCGCTTACGAAAGACAATTGAACTACGAGCTGCTGATGGTCCTTCCTATCCTTACATTTTTACTATTCCGGCTTTTTGGACGGGATTACTCTATTATGAGCCAGCACGTCTAGCAGTCTGGGAGATGCTCAAAGGACTGTCTCTTGCTGAAATGCAGCAAGCACGAGAAGATGCAGCTATACAGGGACTGAAGGGGTACTATGGGAAAGAGCCAATCGTAAATTTGGCGAAGGAAGTAGTCAGTTGGGCTAAAAAAGGTTTAGAAGACCGAATCAAGAAAGGTTTAGAAGCACAGGAAGCTTTGTCTTTGCTTAGCCCTATTGAAGAAATTAGTACAACGGGAAAAACTTTTGCTGAAACCTGTATTGAAATGTGGGAAGGCGAACTTGGTAAATCTCCTAGTAGGTATGTAGATCACTTTCGTATTTAATATTGTTCTTAAAGGGAACAGGGAACAGGGAACATGGAACATCTCATACTAAGTTGCATTCAAAGATAGTACCCAGTCATTGCGACGTAAGGAAGCAATCTCATTGACTCGAACTACTATGATAGAACGCAACTTGGTATCAGCTTCAAAGAAAATCAGGAAACCCAATATCAAGGACTTTTTGGTTGGGTTGCGCTCATGAGGGGCTAGCAACTTTTAACTAAAAACTACCCAAAAATGGACAAATATACCGGAATGTCCATATAATTAACTGTAGTAGTTATCAGTAGTTTATATGGGGATATAATCAAAACATGGTCGATCACAAGCAGATTCGATATGAGTGTAAAGACTTTTACAGCAGAGTTGCCTAAATCCTTAGTTTTTTTTGCTATCAAATATTCAAAGAAACAAAAACAACACAGAAATACTGCTTTAGATTTGATTCAGTCAGATGCATCTAAGACAAAGCAGAATCAATTATTACAGAAAGTTGGCTACAATAAACGTCAAGCAAATTCTTTGTTGATTGATATAGAAGGTAAATTAGACTCAGCAAAGAAATGTAGGGAAGCTGAGATTGAAACTCTCGAAGGTAAGATAGAATCGGCTAATAATCAGATAGCTAAATGGGAGGGTAAGTTAGCTGATATTTCATACCCGTGCTGTTCTATTGGTCGTAACCAATACAAAACCGAACAGCACAGATTAAGACATAACATTCACCACAAGAAACGTTATGTTTTAGACCAACAAAGAGAATTAGAACGCCTCAAGAAAGCTCCGATAGAAGTTAATTTTGGCACTGAGTTTAATTTTCCTCTTGTTGGCAGTCAAGGCGAATCTAATGGAAATCAAATTTGCCAGTATGACTACAAGAAGGCAGTACTCAAGATTCGTGTTCCAGTGGAATGGGAAGAAGAATTTGCAGGTAAATATGTTTACGGAAATTTAGAGTTTGATTATGGTCAAGATTGCATTGTTGCTGCTTTATCAAGACGCGCTGTAAATAAGAATACTGGAGCTATTATTCCTACGGGTAAAGGCGAATCTTTAACTTGGAGATTGTTCTACAAGAATAATCGTTGGTACATAGCAGTTACAGTAGAAGTCACAGACGTACCAATTCAGTCAAGACCAGTGGGTTACGGATGTATTGGAGTAGATTTTAATCCTGGTGTTATTGGTTGGTGCTACACAGATTACAATGGCAACCCGGCGGTATGGGGACAATTTAAAGTTAACCTTCATTCTCGCCGCTCCGCACAAGTTGAAGCAGAACTAGCTGATATTGTTAAAGCATTATTAGATTTAGCCGATAAATACTGTTGTCCCATTATCATAGAGAATCTTTCTTTTGCAGCAAAGAAGAAGCGAATGAAGGAAGAAGGTAGGCGATATTCTAGGATGCTTAACTATTTTGCCTATTCTACATTTAAAGATTTGTGTGAAAGACAATCTAATAACAGAGGAATTAGATTAATTAAAGTTAATCCAGCTTACTCTTCATTGATTGGATTGACCAAGTTTATGCGGTTGTATGGCATGAGTTCCGACACCGCAGCCGGATTAGTTCTAGCTCGTAGAGTAATGGGACTAAATGAGTCCGTACCTGCTCAGTTCGCTCTCCCTGCTGTGATGGTTGTTAGGAGACACGTTTGGGCATCATGGTATCGTCTCAACAAGAAACTCAAGACGGTTCGCCGTCATGAGTTTTATAATCAACAGTCGTTAACAGCGAACCTTAGCAATTACTCTACAGGGAAAGTGGAGAAATCCCGATCTGGACGACCTGTGGAGGTCTGTGAATCAGCTATGACCAGTGTTAAGGAACTTGGTGAAAATCCAAGCTGTAATCCCGAACTAGCCGTTAAGGTCGGGTGACGATGGGTAGCTTTATCCAGTTTTGGGTAGAAAAGTCCATTTTTTAAGTAACGGTTAACTTGAGTCAGATTCAGGCGAAAAACAGAACATTTTACTTATTACTTTTTCTGTTAGTGTACCCGTTGATAACGCATTCCTGGTAATTGGGAAACTAAACCCATTAATTCCAACTGCAATAAAGCACTAGAAACTTCCCCCGTAGCCATATCCGTTTGTTGCACAATTAAATCCAAAGGTAAGGATTCTGCTGCAATTACATCCATCACTTTTTGCAGTTCTGGAGATAAGTCGGGTGATGGTACTTGCTCTACTTCTGGAGATATTTCCACCCCATCTAATTGGGGTATGGCTCCCAACATTCTTAACAACTCATCCAGTTCTTTGAGAATTGGTGTTGCACCTTGGCTAAGTAACTTTAAACACCCTTGAGATGGTCTATCGTCTATTCTTCCTGGTAATACATATACATCCCTACCAAACTCATTGGCATAATTAGCCGTAATCAAAGCACCTGATTTGATGGGCGCTTCCATCACTAATACAGCACGACTTAACCCAGCAATAATCCGATTGCGACGGGGAAAATGGGTGCGCTCCGGAGGGGTTTTAGCTGGATATTCACTCACAATTAATCCTTGTGTCAAAATCCCCTTGTACAAATCCCGGTTTTTGGCTGGGTAAACAACATCCACCCCCGTACCCAAAACAGCTATGGTTCTTCCTCCAGCCTCCATCGCCGCAGAATGACTTTCTGTGTCAATTCCTTCAGCTAATCCAGAAACTACTGTAAAGCCATTTTTCGCCAAAGTTGTGCTAATTTTGCGCGTCCAACGCCTACCATAATCAGAAGGTTTGCGGGTTCCTACTATCCCTACCAGGGGTTTTTGTCCTAAATTCTCTGATAACTCTATCTCGCCGCGATAGTACAACAGGGGAGGGGGAGAAGGAATTTCTAACAACAAACGGGGATAATCTGTATCTGCTGGTGTCCAGAATTGGGGATTTTCCTGCTGGTGTTTGCGAAATAGTTGTGGGGGATGGAGACGAGAACGCTGTTCTACGACCTTTTTCAGTGTTTGGAAGCCAAAACCCTCAACCTCTCCCAATTGGGCTGGATTCGCTTTCCAAGCTGCTTCTAGGGTGCCAAAATGTTGTTGTAACCGCCGTATTAATACTGGACCAATGCCAGAAATTTGTGACCAAACTAACCAATATGCAGCTTCTGGTAACAATTCCCCATCCTCAAACCTTCTTGGTTGAGTATGCCCACACTAAGCTCGCCAATTCACAATTAAGGCATAAACATAAGCTACGGTTTCATTAATCACTGCACGCACACCAGCACTATATATCCACCATTTTTGGGGTTCGTAGTTTTGTGATGGGATAGAAATTATACCTACTTGAGTTTTAGGTGTCAGTACTTTTCTGTATATTAACCAACTGCGACGGGCGTGGGTTGATTCGCTGAGAATATTGATTGCCCGAGGCTGTATATCTGTATTTTCCAACCACTGACGAAAAGCGATCGCTGATGCGTAGGTCCTGTCTTTTCTTACTTCTGGGGAAGGAACAATAGTAATTTTCTCGGACTCTAAACCCATTTTTTTCAGGCTCGCTGCTGCAATCTGGGCAAAATTCTTATATTCAGCCAGATAGGAACCCCTTTCTACGGGAATACCCGTTGTCACTACGTGACGATAATCACCTTCTTGAAATTCACTCAATGCAGCTTTGATGGTGTAATCAGTTACCCAGCCTTCAACTACTAAAACATCTGCTGTTATGGGAGAATTGACGGCAAGAAAGGGATGGATTTGAGTAATTGCTAACATAATCAAGCTTACAATTAATGCGATCGCAATTACCCAACCTTGGAATGTTAGCATCCAGATTTCCTGCCGTTTTATTAGTCGTATTTTTGCTCTTGGTCTAGATTTGTAAATTTTTCTTGGCATTCCCTGATTCTGCTTTGGTCAAACGCTGTGTCTTTAAATACTCAAACACAGATTTGTCACCAATATCAGGAGGAATTGCTTGGACTATTTTGCGAATGGCAAAAATCATGAATAAAACAGCCCACAGTCCCAATAAAAATTGTTCCCAATACAGGGGTAAAACCCCAGCCAAATGTCCCAATAGCAGTAAAGGAACCATGGGAGTTAAGAACTTAGTTTCTAGGCGATTAAAACAAAAGGCCTCTTTGAAGTAGATACCAGTCAAAGCTGCGAAGGTAAAACCAATCCCGAAAATAGTTAATGGTTGGTTATAAACCGTGACGGCTAAAGGCTCACTGCTAGAAAATGCCAGAATGATAGCACTCAGGCTACCAATCCCCCAAAATACTTGTAATATCCGGTGCAACTGTACCATGTAGATATGAATATTCCAGAGGCTGACACCAAGGGCAACACTAAAACCAGCGTATAGCCAGGTGAGCGATCGCAAAACAGTGGGATGATTGTATTGCAAGACCAAATAGACACCAATGGCAAAACACAAAGCCCCTACCATTAAACCACTACGGTAAATAATTACCTCAGTGCGATCGCTTTTGGTAATGGTAAACTCACCAAATTGGCCTTGATAAACTTCCGGGTTCGATATTGTTGATGTAGTCATGGAATTTTAGATTTTAGATTTTTAGATTTTAGATTTTCGTTCACTCTATTACGAGTGAACGAAAAATGTGTGGAAAAGCCAAGATACTTATCACTTATTACTTATTACTTTTCCCCCACCCCTCTCTTACCATAACTCCATCTAAATGCCCCCTGCTGTCCTCAAATCCTTATTGCGATCGACTTTTACCTCGAAGGTGTCGCTATTAATGGTGACTGCTGTTTCAAAAGCTGGTGTCTTATCCCCAGGAACTGTACCCTGAAAAGTGAATGTCCACGTACCATCACCATTGTCAGTACAAGGAGCTTGGCCAACTAGACCATGCATGGCATCCTCTGCACGGTACTTATTTATACCACCATTGGCAGCTTCGGCTGCCTGACGTGCTACATTTTTTGCCCTACCTAAAGCCATAAGTTTATTCAGAGGTTCTGATGCTTTTTTTGCTTCAGCGATACAGTTATTAACTGTTTGAGAGCTAGCTGGTAAAGCATTAAATATTAAAGTCAAAAATGTGGATACAACCAAATATTTAGTAAATTTCATCTCAAGTTTATTTTTATGGGAAAGTACTTAATCTCTATACATTAATGTATACCTGTAAATTTGATCGAAGTCAGAAATTTGAAGTCACCAGGTTTGAGCGTGGTGTTGTTCAAACTTCTGACTATAGGGGTCAAAAACCCCATCCCCTATGGGTTGTCTGTTTTGAGTTGGGGTCCTTTGTCCCCATCTCAAAACCCCGCTCAAACCTTCTTCCTTCTTCCTTCTTCCTTCTTCCTTCTTCCTTGTGAGACTGTACAAAGGAAAAATGTAACGAAATTTACAAAATTTACACATTTCTGCAAAAATAACGTTAGCCTAAGCATATAGGATTACTATTTGATTATTGTTGGCGTAGCCTGCGCTCGCGCTTAAAACACGTAGGGTGTGTTACCGACGAGAGTACGGCACCATCTGGTAATATGGCGGGCGTGCGGAGCTTTGTTAGCATAACGTACCCTACAAGTACCTAATTTTATTCAACAATCAAACCAGATTCCTATATATACAGGACTTAGGCACGGACAACGTAAACACAGTCATTGCGACATAAGGAAGCAATCTCAAACAACTGATTTATCGTAACGAGTGCGTAAGTCCTAATATAGTACTAAATTTCAAGATTAGGATAAGTAGGAAACAGGGAACAGGGAACTGTTAATAGAAAAAGCTATACTTTCATGGTTGACAGTGTACTAAGTTCATTTTGACTACCTCCTGGCTTCTGTCTCTTGCTATAAATCCGGTTAGCAACATCACCGCGATAAGGAGAGAATTGCTATGGTTGCCACACCCTTATTACCCTTAGAAGCCCCTTCCCTCGCCCATATATGTCCCTTTGACCAAGCTTGTAGCTACTTGGACCAGGCGGCGAGAGAATTAAAATTAGATGCAGGAATCATTGAGATTCTCAGCAACCCCACCAAAGTAATTACAGTTTCCATTCCCATAAAACGGGATAATGGAGAAATACAGGTACTAGCAGGACATCGGGTACAACACAGCGATGTTTTGGGTCCCTGCAAAGGAGGAACTCGTTACCATCCGGCGGTGACTCTGCGGGAAGTATCAGCATTAGCGATGTTAATGACTTGGAAATCTGCGCTGATGGGGATTCCCTATGGTGGTGCTAAAGGCGGTATTGCCATAGATCCCAAACACTATAGTGTGGGTGAATTAGAACGGATTACCCGTCGCTACACCAGTGAGTTAATTAAAGATATTGGACCTTCCGTAGATATACCTGCACCGGATATGGGTACTTCCGCCAGGGAAATGGCGTGGATGATGGATACTTACTCTATGAATGTGGGTCATGCTGTACCGGGGGTAGTTACTGGTAAACCATTGTCTATCGGTGGTTCCCTGGGCAGGGAAATGGCGACTGGACGGGGTGTAATGATTATTGTCCGCGAAGCTTTAGCAGATATAGGCAAGTCTTTCCAGGGAATACCCATCGCCATCCAAGGATTTGGGAATGTGGGTGGTGCAGCAGCTTTATTAATGCACGCCGCCGGAGCCAAAATTATTGCTGTTTCTACAAGCTCTGGGGGTATATTTGCGGAAGATGGTTTAGATATCCCGGCAGTGAAAGCCTATGCGGATAAGAATCGTAGGAGTGTAGTTGGTTTTCCTGGTGCCAAACCCATTAGTAATGAAGAGTTATTAACTTTACCTTGTGACGTATTGGTTCCCGCCGCCCTAGAAAACCAGATTACCAAAGACAATGTGCATCAGATAAAAGCGAATATCATTGCAGAGGCCGCTAATGGACCAGTCACACTCGAAGCTAGTGAAGTGTTAGAGGCCCAGGGTGTAACCGTATTACCGGACATTTTGGCTAACGCAGGCGGAGTTGTGGTGAGCTATCTGGAGTGGGTACAGGGTTTATCTTACCTATTTTGGGATGAGGAGAAGGTGAACCATGAAATGGAACAGTTGATGGTACGCGCATATCGTCAGGTAATTGCCAAATCCCAGGAGCGAGGTATATCTTTGCGATTAGCGGCTTATACTTTGGGTGTGGGAAGAGTAGCCCAGGCGCTGAAGGATAGAGGTTTGTATCCTTGATGGCTGGGGATGGGTCTCATGAATGATTATGATGGGGGTAGGTGTTCTGTCTGCCTCCTGAATAATTGTGTCTATCCGGTTATATCATGTCCGGTTCAATGCTTATAATTATCGTAGTATCTTAGAAGAAGTGGGTAGGGGCACGGCACCGATAAGATAACCGGATTGCCAACAATATTAAACACGCCGTGCCCTCAGCGATAAGATAACCGGATTGCCAAAAATATTAAACACGCCGTGCCCTCAGCAATAAGATAACCGGAGGTTATTTGGAGAAAGAAGATTAACAGACTATTAAGTACAATTGCCGAATAGGGGTATTTTTGCCATAATCATATCCAACGTCCCTTAGTCAAAAAAACGGATGGTTTGGGCATCTGGGCAGCAATTACAAGGTGGTAAGTATGTTATTGAGCAGGTGCTTGGACAAGGTGGATTTGGTATCACTTACAAAGCGCGACACTCCATACTGAATAACTTTGTGGTGATTAAAACACCCAATGAAAGCTTGAAAAATGACCCAGAATATGCTAGTTACATCAAGCGGTTTATCAACGAAGGACAACGATTAGAAAGGCTTTCCCAAACACAGCACCCGAATATTGTCCGGGTGAGGGATTTATTTCATGAGGGTGGTGTTTACTGCTTGGTAATGGATTTTGTCCAGGGAGAGAGTCTATTTAACCTGGTACAACGTAGAGGAGCATTGCCCATAGAAGAGGCTTTGCAATATATCACTCAAATTGGTGATGCATTAAAAGTAGTCCACCAAGCCGGATTAGTCCATCGAGATGCCCATCCTGGTAATATGATGATTCAGCAGGATGGCAAAGCTGTATTAATTGACTTTGGCATTGCAGGTGAAACAATGCCCACAACCGTAAGTTCCAGGTTCTTTGGTAATCCGGGGTTTGCACCCCACGAACAAATGCGGGGAGATAGAAAACCCTATGTTGATGTTTATTCACTCGCAGCTTCCCTATACTACGCAATCACGGGGAAAAGACCAACGGAATCCTTTCAGCGCAAAGCCTATAATATGCCATTGGTTTCCCCCCAGGAGCATAATTCTAGTATCAGCCATGAATTAAACCAAGCAATCCTCAAGGGGATGGAGTTGGAACCGGAAAACCGTCCCCAAACTATGCAGTCATGGTTGGAGTTGCTGGTTGAAGAACCGGCAATTTGGCAAGGGGGACATGAATTACAAAATGGGAAATACACCATTGAAAGAGATATTGCTCAAGGTGGTTTTGGCATTACTTATTTAGCCACAGATGAATATAACCGACGGGTTGTGATCAAAACCTTGAATGAAAAGGTACAAAAGCGTGCTGATTTTGCCAAACTTCAACAGGATTTTCTCAACGAGGCGGTAAAGTTAGCGAAGTGCAACCATCCCCATGTTGTCAAAGTTCGTGAAGTCTTCCAAGAAGGGAAGCTTTGGTGCATGGTAATGGAATATATTGAGGGGGAAAACCTGGCTGATAGGGTTGTGAATGGGGCTGTGTTGTCGGAAGGGGAAGCAGTAGAATATATTCGCCAAATTGGAGCAGCACTAACGGTAGTTCACAATAATGGGTTGTTGCATCGGGATGTAAAACCAGCAAATATTATTGTGCGTGCAGGTAAGCGAGAAGCGGTGTTAATTGACTTTGGCATTGCACGGGAATTTACCCCCAGTGAAACCAGGTTGCATACTCCCTATCTTTCCGGTTGTTTCGCACCCATTGAACAATATCAAACTGTGGCAAAGCGGGGTGCTTATACAGATGTTTATGCTTTAGCTGCGACATTGTATTTTTTGGTAACGAAACATCTACCCCATCCAGCCATAAATAGAGTTAGTGGGGTGGTGTTGGATTCACCAAGGAGTATTAATCCCAGTATTAGCCGTAGGGTAAATGATGCAATACTGAAAGGGATGGAGTTGGAACCAGAAAATCGTCCCCAAACCATGCAGTCATGGTTGGAGTTATTGAAGGAACCAGTAGTTATTCCCCAACCACCAACTCCTAAGCCAGTAATTCCTCAGCCATCAACTCCTAAGCTAGGAAATACCATCCCTTCACCAGCAATCAATCAGAATCAGCAAGTCAATAACCCCCAACCACAAATTAAGAAGCAACAAACACCTATCAGCCCGTCACGTCGGAAATTTATCCAAACTGTGGGCTGGATGGGTGCTGGTTTGGGTGTAACAGTTGTTGCGGGTAAGTTAATTACAGATGCTTCGTCAACTCCACAGAAGTCGGGTTTTTCCAAAAAACCCGACTTCTCGCCCAGCCCACCATCTCCTGTCACGAAAATCTCCACAAAGTCCAATTTATTGTTGCAAAGCTTAGACTTTGAAACTGTGACGGTAGATAGTAAGGGAGGAATTACCAACCCTAGGAAGTTAAACGCGAAACACTTTGCTGAAGATTTGGGGTATGGTGTCACCTTAGAGATGGTACAGATACCAGGAGGAACCTTTACTATGGGTTCTCCAGCAGGGGAAGCAGGGAGAGATGACGATGAAGGACCACAGCGTCAAGTTACGGTTCCTGGGTTCTTTATGGGGAGGTATGAAGTCACCCAAGCACAGTATCAAGCAATTATGGGTAAAAATCCTTCTAATTTTAAAGGAGAAAAGCGACCCGTAGAAAGGGTATCTTGGAATGATGCAGTGGAGTTTTGCAACAAGCTGAGTGAAAAGACAGGACGTACTTACAGATTACCCAGTGAAGCAGAATGGGAATATGCTTGTCGTGCGGGTACAACTACACCTTTTTACTTTGGGGAGACGATTACTACTGATTTAGTTAACTACGACAGGAATTATACATACGCTTCTGCACCCCAAGGGAAATACCGGAAAGAAACTACAGATGTGGGAACTTTTCCACCTAATGCTTTTGGTTTATACGATATGCATGGCAATGTGTGGGAATGGTGTCAAGATACTTGGGACAAAAACTATAATGGCGCACCCACAAATGGGAGTGCTTGGGTAAGTGGGAATGATAATGATTTTCGGTTGCTGCGCGGTGGTTCTTGGGTCGACATTCCGGAGGGCTGTCGCAGTGCCAACCGCTTCTTCAATATCCCCGGCGGCCGCGGCGACGTTATCGGTTTTCGGGTAGTTGTAGTTCTTGTGTGAGGGCTCCTTCCCCTTTACACTTTAGCCCTTTAGCCCTTTACACTTCTTCACTTTTCCCTCCCCTAGGTAGGGTCGCGGAGCGATGCTCCTAAAGGAGCCGCTAAAAGCGAACAAAATTTTTTTTGAAATCAGGACTTATGCAATTGTCACAATTGGTGATTGGTGCGTGAGCTTACAAGCCTGATTGCTACGTTCAAATATTCTCGCAGCGTCACGCACCCTACAGAAAAAATATGCTTTTCCCTCCCCTAGGTAGGGTCGCGGAGTAATTGTTGTAGGTTGGGCTAGCGATAGCGTAACCCAACGGAATCATTGCTATCGTTGGGTTTCATTCTTCAACCCAACCTACATGAAAACTCCAGATTTCAAGATGGATGGGGTTTAAATTCTAAATTCTAAATTCTAAATTCTAAATTCTTTTAAGAGTTGTGTAGCTTGGTAGGTTGCAAAACTGAAGACTTATCCAACTCATCAAAACCAATACCCTAGAAGGATACCGTTGGCGATTCAGGTGTTTCACGGGCTTTTTGAAATCTTTCTAATATCTCCATCACTACAGTTTCTCTATCTAAACCTTCACCACGTTCAAGTTCTGCAATCGCAACATCAACTTTTTGACGGGTTTCTTCTATCCATTGAGTATATTCAGCGTTTAACTTTTCTAGCAGTCGAAATGCTATATCAACTACTTCTTCAGGATTTTCATATTTACCTGTAGCGATTTGTGCTTGAATAAATTGCTCGTGTTCGGGTTTGAGTTGGATATTCATATTTTCTGCCTTTATATAGCTAATACCATTACTCTAGTTTTAACAATTTCAACATATTCTCAGCAATTTAAAATTATCTTGCAATATCACCTTGGTTCCCAACCAGAATTTTGTATGAAGTGCGGAATCATTTAATAATTAGGCAAAAAATCGCAAGCCTTTGTTGATGCAATATATTGATTAAAGCAACTAAATTATACGATCGCTTTTGGCTAATGAATAAAATAGGGATTTGACATACTCCCACCGTCAAGCTACGCTGTGACGGGGGATTCTTAAACTCGCATTTAAGATTTCCTGCTTCACAGATTCTTGACTAGGCAAAGCCCCCGTCAGACCATCTCCACAGGCATTTTCTAACACGCTATGCCCTAGCGCATTTGCTTCTATTCCTCTATTTCTGATGACTTGTGCAGCCGCTATATCTCGATGGGTTTTATACCCACATTCAGGACAATTATGTTCTCTAACATCAAGAGTTTTTTTGCCTGTATATAAACCACAATTAGGACATATTTGCGAGGTGTAATTCTTGTCAACTTCGCCAACAAATACATCCCGTTTCCATCCTACCCATTTGAGAATGGTTGCAAATTGTCCAAAAGCAGCATCTAAACACTGTTTAGATAGCATCCCTCTACCCCATGACCGAAAATCAATATCCTCAACAAAGATTGATTGTGCTTGGTCACAAAGGTGATGAGCTAACTTAAAATGCCAGTCTTTACGAGTCTCAGAAATCTTTTGATGTAATCTAGCTATCTTTTGGTTTAACTTGTGACGATTATTAGACCCTTTTTGCTTATTTTTCAATCTACGTTGTAGCAATTTCAGCTTACGGTGTAGTTGATTTAAGAATCTTGGTCTTTCTACAAGTTCACCATCAGAAGTAGCTAAGAATTTATCTAAGCCTAAGTCTATTCCTAAAGAATGTCCCTGAAAGTCAACATCTGGAATATTCACATCTAATTGCATTGAAAGCATCAAGAAATAACCTGATGCTCTTCTCACTATTCGGGCTTGTTTTAACTCAAAGCCATCAGGAATATCCCTTGATTTCCTAAACTTTACCCATCCTAATTGTGGTAATTTTATTTGATTACCTTTAACACAATCTTTGAGCATTTGAGGATACACATAAGAACGCATCCGATACTTGTTTTTGAACCGTGGAAACCCTAATTTTTTAGACTGCATATCAACAAAAGCTCTATCTAAGGTTCTTAAGACCTGCTGTAAGACTTGAGCATTAACTGATTTAAGCCTTTGATTAGCTTTCTTAGCTTCTGTTAGTGCTTTGGCTTGATTGTGATAATTAGGATTAGGGATATCAGCAGGGATGATATATTCCTGTTCTAGTGAGCAAGCATTAACAGGTGATTTTCGAGAGTTTAACCAATCCTTACGTTCTCGTAAAGCATAATTCCAAACAGAACGGCAAACATCTAAGGTATGTTCTATTGCCTCAATTTGCTGATTATCAGGAATTAGCTTGTACTCGTAAGTCAAAGTAAGCATTGGTTCGACCTCTGTTAATGCTTTCCTGATTTTAAAGCAATCTACACAGACTATCAATGTATGTAAGTCGTTTCCCGTTGGTCGGTTTAATTGTTGGCAAAAATTCATCTCACCGCTCTCGCGCAGCGTGCGCGAAGCGCGTAACCTATCGGTGTAGCGGGAGTCCTCTTTTTGCATTTAAGATAGTTAAGCCCAAATTTATCAACCCACAAATATGCAAGCCGATTTACAACAACTGTATATCACCAAGGACGATGTAAAAAATATTGCTGGTGTGAGCGATAGCTTGCGCTGACTTGTCAGTTCGCGATTTGAGTGCGTATCATAAATTACAAGCACCTCCCACTGCACTTGGTTTACAAATCGCTCTACATCTGGAACAAATATTACTTCTGGGTTGGGGATTAATTCCTTTAGGTTACTTAATCAAGTGGAAGTGGTTGCGGAAGCGCCAGAGAAATCTGTTGGATGAGATTGATAAGTACAATGCTGTTGTCAAGGCGGTAGAAATTAAGCAAGAACTCATAGCCGCAGGAAATGAAGATATCAGCTTTACTGACCAAGAAAAGTTGATGACAACCTTGCAAAATACCAGAGAAAATTTAGTCGGTGCTTTGAAAACAGAGCATATTTTACGTAAAAACCGTGCTTTTCTAGCTCGCAATCAGGAATTATTAGCCAGTAGTTTAACTCCCGTGCAAGCATTACAAATACAAGCAGAAGGTAGTGAGTACACTAAGTTACTTAACGAAGCTTTACAATTATCCCAAGATGTACAAGATGAGATGATGAAGTAATAAGTAATAAGTAATAGACCTCTGTTGGAAATTAAATATGCGGAACGCCAAAACCCTTGTAGAGACGTAGCATTGCTACGTCTCTACATTCTTTTCCACCAGAAGTCTAATAGTAATAAGTAATAAAGAATTAAATCCCCTGGCTATGAATGGAACAAACAAGTCAAATTCTCTTCCCTTCTGCCTCCTGCCTCCTGCCTTGAAAGAGGTGATGAGTGAAGGAGCGCGGCATCCAGTTCTAAGGTTCTACGAATTCCAGATTGAATACTTCTGCAAAGGAACGTGCAACTAGGGGACGAACTTCATCCACTGTAATCCCTGGAATCCACATTGCTAAACTACCTACTGGCTTATCAGCAATGCCACAGGGTATAATTCTTCCAAAGCCGGTCATATCGGAACAAATATTCAATGCAAAGCCGTGCATGGTAATCCAACGACTGACTTTAATCCCAATCGCAGCTACTTTACGTCCTTCTAACCAAACACCTGTAAAACCAGGTAGGCGTTCCCCCGGAAGTCCATAAATTCCTAGTACCCGAATTAACACTTCTTCTAGCTGCCGCAAGTACCAGTGCAAATCTTTGCGGTAATGTTGCAAATTTAATATGGGATACCCTACCAATTGTCCAGGACAATGGTAAGTCACTTCGCCGCCACGCTCCACACGATGTACTTCGTAATCACTGTTTTGCACATCGAACTTGAGGAAGTCCTCACTGGCTCCACGCCCTAGGGTATAAACATTTGGATGTTCCAATAATATCAGTACATCATCTAAGCTGGGATCTTGAATGCGATCGCCTAGTAGCTTACGCTGCCATTGATGCGCCTCTATGTATGGTACTAATCCTCGGTGATATAGCAAACATTTTTTTGGCGGTGTGGGCATAGCAAAATACTTAAAAAATAATTAAATTACATCAGTACTCAGCCAGTATTCCCTACCACTACTTGAGAGCCTGACCAAACCTCAAGCAATGCAAAGGATTTTAAAGGAACGTAAAGGGATTTAGTTTTGCAAAATACAAGATGCTAATTTGAATATATAACCTGAATATATAACCTCAATGGTTTTGGGAGGAATTATCTGCAATAAGCACCGTGCCAAGAAAAAATCAGGAAACGAATCAGCCAATGAGATCTAATCAGTGGTCACCATTCATAAGTGATAAAAACACCCAGAGAGCTTCTGCTCTCGATAAAATCCTACTTTTGGAATAAGGATCTAGTATGGAAGCTATAATACAAGTAAGAGCGATACTAAATAGCTAAAAACGTATGTAAACTTTCCTAAACTTAGTCAAAATTTGCAGTATACTCGGTATACAAGTCGAAAACCAAGAATAACTACTGAAAGGTTAGCAAACCTTAGTTACCTATTAACTAGAAAGTCGATCCAAATCTTACTAGTATTTGGCATTAGTAGGGTGGGCTACACCCGAATTTACGCCTGTGGACAAGAAGGAGCCGACTCCCTTGGCAGAAGCAGGAAGCAGACCCTCTAGAAATTATTTCTAGTTGAATGGTGAGACTTAAATAAGTTTCGCTAAGTTTTGTATAGCAGGTAATGGATGATATTATCAAATACTAATTTCGCTCCTAGAAATTCCCTATTCCGTTACAAAGGCTAAGTTTGGGAATCACCAAAAGATATTCATCAGGAGGAGTTCCTCAGAAGATATTACCGATTTAATTATGGCAGCAGTGATCGAAATGGCCGCAGTGGTTTTCAAACAAACCCAAAATACATCAAACATATTGAGTGGGAGAGTTTAGATGAAGCTTGTCATCCACGGAAAAAATATTGAAATCACCGATGCGATTCGGGACTATGTGCATCAGAAAATAGAAAAAGCGGTAAATCACTTTCAAAACATCACTAATGAGGTGGATGTGCATCTGAGCGTAGCTCGCAATCCCAGAATTAATCCCAAACAATCTGCGGAAGTAACAATTTTTATCAATGGAAGTGTGATCCGTGCGGAAGAAAGTAGTGAAAATCTCTACGCCAGCATAGATTTAGTGGCAGATAAAATTGCTCGCCAGTTGCGTAAATATAAAGAGCGCCGTCAGAATAAGAAAAACCAGGCTCAAGCAACAAAGGAAGTTATTCCCTCTGAGAATGTGGTTGAGGATTTAATTGGCGATCGCACTCCAGAACTTCCCAGTGAGGTGGTTCGTACTAAATATTTTGCCATGCCACCGATGACTATTACAGAAGCCTTAGAACATCTGCAAATGGTGGGACATGACTTCTATATGTTTCACAATAGCGAAACTGGTGAAATTAACGTCATTTACGAACGCAACCATGGTGGTTATGGTGTGATTCAGCCCCGCAATCCGAATAGTAATACCAATGGTAAAAATGGTAGAGCTGCACATGATTATGCTACAGCCGAGGCATCTCAACCCCATAAATAAGGTGTCTGTGCGGGTAAATTGATCTTGATAATGGGGGGGAGGGGTTAACTATAACGCCCCCCGTCCCCCGCTTACCCCTAGGGAAGCGGTACATATTGTTCTGTAGAGACGTAAAATTTTACGTCTCTATATCTGGTGGAATGGCGAAAAATAAGGCTGATGCTAAAATTCGATTCCTGGTTGCGCCTTTACACCTTGTTCTCGGAAAGGGTGCTTGACTAAGTTCATTTCTGTAACTAAATCTGCTGTCTCGATTAAAGCCTTTGGCGCACCTCTACCGGTGAGAATTACATGACTATCAGCGGGTTTTTGCTCTAATCCAGTTAAAATTTCTTCAATTTTGAGATAGCCAAGTTTCAGAGCCACATTAATTTCATCTAACAGCACCAGTTTAAACTCTGGATTGCGGATATATTCTAACCCCTTGTCCCAAGCAGCGAGTGCTTTTTCCGTATCGCGATCGCGATTTTGAGTTTCCCAGGTAAAGCCTTCACCCATAGCATGAAATTCTAACTGGTCTTGCCACAGCTCGAACACTTTTTTTTCTGAGGGTTCCCATGCTCCCTTAATAAATTGGATAATACCCACTTTATACCCATGACCGAGCGATCGCAATACCATTCCCAAGGCGGCGGTAGTTTTCCCCTTACCATTACCAGTATTGACAATAATTAATCCTTTATTTGGCGATGCTTGAGCAATACGTTTTTCCTGCACTTCTTTACGTCGCTGCATCTTTTTCTGATACTGTTCTGGGGTGAGAGAAGATGCTTCTGCAACAGCTGCATCGCTTGTGCTTTCCCAATTTTCTTGACTTTTCATATTGCTGGTATTTCGAGTTAACCGTACTAATAATTTTACAGTTAACCGTACCTTTGAGCGTGTTTAATTCCTCGTTCGGTAATCATTATTAATTAGGTGATAAAAACCGAATTTACACTCCTGTTACTAATCATTAATATAAGAATCAAAGGAACAAGTTAAACACAGTAATTAAGAAACGAATAAACGGAGAAATTGATGATGTTAGTTCGCTATAATCCTTGGAAAGAAATTGACACCCTAGAAAGTCGCTTTAACCGCTTAGTTGATGATTTAGTACCAGTCAGCTTCAAAGATTTGACTACTTCTTTTAAAACTCCTGCGGTTGAAATTTCCGAAACAGATGATGCCATTCATCTCAAATTAGAATTACCAGGGATGGAAGCTAAAGACTTAGATATTCAAGTCACACAGGACGCAGTTGCTATTAGTGGCGAGCGTAAATCTGAAACTAAATCGGAAGAAAATGGTAATACTAGAAGTGAATTTTACTATGGTAAATTCCAGCGTGTAATTCCTCTAACTACCCAGATTCAAAATACTAATGTTACTGCTGATTACAAAGATGGTATTTTGAATTTGACACTGCCGAAAACAGTTGACGAAAAGAAAAAAGTTGTCAAAGTTAATCTAGGTTAATTTCCAGCATCTCCTGTAAAAAATTAGCTTAAATTATAACGGTTCTCAACCGGAGCATATCCTGGCTCCGGTTTTTTTTAGTAATAAGTAATAAGTAAACACATATATTGAGTAAGGTGGTCAACCGCTAGGGACTGTTTTCAAACTATTGTGTAGGTTGGGTGGAACGAAGTGAAACCCAACATTCTTCGTCCGATTTGTTGGGTTTCGTCCCTCAACCCAACCTACAATTTATGCCAATTTTGGGGTTTGAAAACACGCCCTAGCCCTTACAGGGCGGCTGCGCCAACGCGGAAGTCAAAAGTCAAAAGTCATTGCCCACCCTACAGACAAAATATACCAGTTGCGTAAGTCCTAAAAATAAAGAGCGAAATCGCGCTATTAATTGATTGTAATTATATTTTGATATAGCTATCAGCACCCTCAATACACAATAATTTTGATATTACAATGTATTCAATTGGACTTTAGGCAAAAAATCCAAACCTGAATTTATAGCACTACGCCTCTGCGGTTAGGACATTTCTAAATCCTGAAACCTTTTGACAGCCTGCTGTTCCCTGTTAAGAGTTCCCTGTTCCCTAGCACGTAGTGCTATAACTGAATTTAACTGAATTTAACTGAATTTTCCAAGTCCCAAATTTTTCTGAAATATTGATTGAAATAATCAAACATACTTTTAAAATAAAGACAAAAAATTAAATCATATTTTGTCCAAAGTTCAATTTTCATGACATATATTAATAATTAGAAATCGTAAATTGTTACATGGATCAGGTTTAACTCAGTTTTCTCAGTGGATTCTTATTGAAAACTCATTTAGTCCCAACAGTTATTTAAGTATTACACTCGATATTAGTAATCAAAGAGACAACTCTTTAAAGTAAAACGAAAACCATAGATATAGATGCTCTTGAAGCATTTAGTAACAAAACTTAATAAGCGATCGCTAATTTTCCAATCTAGTAGTGCGTCTTATTAGTTCTAATGGCTAGGTAACAGATACCCGACTTCTGAATCAATATTCGCACATTGTAGCAATTCCTAGGATAGAAGTCGGGGATCTAAACACCCACTAGTTATAGCTTTGTCAATTATGACACTCACACCAACTTAGAGAATAAATTATGAACAAGTACTATCAAAATCAAACTCAGGCAACTATCCCAGGTAAGGTAAGACACAGGAGTGATAAAGAAATATCACACTCTCGTACTGTCTTGCAGAAAATGAGTAGGAGTTGGCACAAACGCGCCCAAGTAAAGCAAAACATAGAAGAGAATTTCCAACCAGAATGGGCATTTGATCCAACCAAGGATGACTTTCGCCTTGATTTACTGCCATTTAAAGAGCATGATGATTTCTTAAACGCACCTGTGGAAATGCAAAAGCAAATACTGTCATGTGGCTGGATTGCTTACAACGAAAAAACCATTGATATAGAGTCTAAAGTCATTTCCCCCGCCTGCAACCATATTATCTATAGGAGTTTACCAGGAGTAGATGACGGTATCAGTCAACAAATTGCCAGTGAAACACTAGTGGATGAAGCCTATCATATATTACTTGTGATTAACGCCTGCTGTATTACTAGAGAACATAGAGGCTTACAGTCACTGAAGTTGCCGGAGTTCAATTTGGTGAGGAATATGTATTACGAACAGGCTAACTTCTCTGAACCTTGGCAAAAAATACTGATTCAATTGGCAACAGCCATTGTTTCAGAAGTATTTATCAGCGACTATCTGAATTTGTTAGCCCATGATACAACAATCCAACCTTTTAACCAGATGGTAGTTGCAACTCACCAACGGGATGAACTCGCCCACAGCAGCATATTTAAAACTTTGACGAAATGCATTTACAGGAACCTATCTCCAGAACAGAAGGAATTTTTTATTGAAGTTCTGCCAAAACCTGTTTCCTGGTTTGCTAATGTGGAACTCACTGTCTGGGAAGCCATACTGAAGCAGATTGGTTTTCCCAAAACAGAATCTATGATGGCAGATTGTGCAGCATCTAACCAGGTTAACTTATTGCGAATTGATTATTCGGAGTTAATTGCTCTTGCAGGGGAATTGGGTATTTTAGACTCTCAACATGGTGTCGATAGTTTTGGACGAGAAGGACTGTTTCACTGAAACTTTTTATCTAATACTAAACCATGTCTACTTTGAAAACCATAGTTTTTGCTTACGAATATTCAATCGGATGAGGTGGGCACGGCATGATTAAGGTTATAACCTATGCAAGAATATTGTAGATGCCGTGCCCCTACAGGGGAATTTCCTTTTTGGTATTTCCTAGAAGGAAAACTCCAGTTCTCAAGATGGATGAGGTTTATTTGACTTTATTTATGATACAAATCATGAACTTGGGCGCAAACCACAGTGCCCCTACATAGGTATCATTATTTTCGTGAATTGGAAATTAACTTAATTTATCAAAAAGGAAAGAATATGCAACAAGCAATTGTAATTCAACATGTACCTTTTGAAGACTTAGGTACTTTACATCCAGTACTTAAGCAAAGAGGATATCAAATATCTTATCAACAAGCAGGTGTAGACGACTTATCACTGATTGAAACAACGCAAGCAGATCTATTAATTGTTCTTGGCGGACCCATTGGTGTATATGAAGAAGAAGAATATCCATTTATCAAAGATGAACTGAAGCTGTTAGAGCAACGATTAGCAAAAAAATTACCGACCTTAGGAATATGCCTAGGTTCTCAATTGATTGCAAGAGCTTTGGGAGCAAAAGTTTATCCTGGACATGGCAAGGAAATTGGTTGGAGCAATCTACAATTGTCCCAGATGGGAAAAAATTCATGTCTCCGTCATTTAGAAACTAAGGAAACTAGTGTGCTTCACTGGCATGGAGATACATTTGAATTACCTGACCAAGCTATACTTTTAGCTTCATCACAGCAGTACCAGAATCAAGCTTTTTCATGGGGAAAAAATTGCTTAGGACTCCAGTTTCATCCGGAAATTACAGCAAAAGGCTTGGAGCGTTGGTTTATAGGTCATGCTTGTGAAATTGCCTCAACTCATGGCATTTCTGTTAGTCAATTGCGAACAGATACAATGTTGTATGCTCATGCCTTAGAGTCCAGTGCAATTGATCTATGGAATGAGTGGTTGGATACTGTTGAAGTTTAGATATAGTGGTCTATCGCATTAGTTCTCAGGGCTTGGTTAAGCATCAAAACCCCTATATAGATGGGAAATTGGGCATTTCCATATTCCAGCAAAATTAATGCGATCTCAAGCAATTCACGATCGCGGCATGAGACAATAAGTAATTGGTTAAGCTGTCCAACTTGATAAACCAACAGGTAAGAGAAATTTGCTGTTAGCTGAATTTTCACCCCTAGCCGCGATCGCTACTACTCCCTCAGCAGTTAAAATACTCCAAGCACTAGATGTAGATGACGTAAATATCTGGGTTCCAGAGTCTTTAAAGAAAATTACAGGTACTCAAGTTTACGGCGATTCTCTGAAAAATCGCATAGCTTATTTATGGCAAACTCACCGCGCTTTTGTATTCTGTTTGGCAACTGGGGCGGTGGTACGGTTAATTGCTCCTTTGCTACAACACAAATCTACCGATCCGGCGGTGGTTGTAGTGGATGAGTCGGGAAGGTTTGTGATTAGTTTATGTAGCGGACACCAAGGGGGCGGGGATGAGCTAGCTAGGCTCATTGCTGCCCAAATAGAGGGTGCTACTCCCGTGATTACAGGTAGCGCGAATAATTTAAGTTTACCAGGGGTGGATATGTTAGGTGTACCCTTTGGTTGGCATCGCGGGGCAGGTGATTGGACGGGGGTAAGTGCTGCGGTAGCTCGTGGTGCAAATGTAGGGGTAATTCAACAGGCTGGCTCTACTCTGTGGCGCAACAATCTTCCTGAGGGACATCCCTTTGATTTTGCAGAGTCTGACAATCCTCAGGCAAAAATATTTATTACTCCCCATGTGCCTATTTTATCTCCTGCTATCCCTACGGTATATTGGCATCCACGGGTGTTATGGGTGGGAATTGGTTGCGAAAGAGGAAGTTCTCAGGAGTTGATAGAAACGGCAATTCGGGAAGTATTTCAGGAATATCAACTTGCTGAAGATGCGATCGCAGGTATTGCTACTATTGATATTAAGGCAGATGAGGTGGGTTTGGTGGCATTTTGCCGGGACAGAAATTTGCCTTTGAAAACTTTTGCTGCTGATGTGTTAAAAACTGTAGCTGTGCCTAATCCTTCGTCGGTGGTGGAAAGGGCGGTGGGAACGCCTAGTGTGGCGGAGGCGGCGGCTGTTTTGGGGGTGTCTCACGCAGAGGCGCAGAGGCGCAGAGAAGAGGAAAAAGAGGAGAAAGAGGGGGAAGAGGAGGGAAGGCTATTGGTTTCTAAGCAAGTTTTCCGTTCCCCAAGCCAAAATTCTCAGGGTGCGGTGACGGTGGCGGTGGCGCGAGGGGAAAAGGAATACATCGGTCGGGATGGGAAAATATTATTGGTGGGTATGGGCCCAGGAAAGCTGTCACAAATGACTCCTGCTGCTCAAATGGCGGTGACTGGTGCTGATGCTGTGATTGGTTATGGTCTTTATATCGATTTGATTGCTCCTATTTTAGGACCTGGGCAGGTTGTGGAGGCTTTACCAATTACCCAGGAAAGGCAACGTGCTACAAGGGCAATTGAGTTGGCTGAGTGGGGGTTGAATGTAGCGGTTGTGTCTTCCGGAGATTGTGGAATATACGGTATGGCGGGTTTGGTATTGGAGGAGTTGCAAAGTAATGGTTGGGATGGGAAGGTTCCCAATATTGAAGTGTTTCCGGGGATTACGGCGTTGCAAGCAGCAGCAGCAAGGGTAGGAACGCCATTAATGCATGATTTTTGTGCCATTAGTTTAAGCGATTTGTTGACCCCTTGGGAGGTGATAGAAAAACGCCTGGAAGCAGCCGCAGTAGGTGATTTTGTCACCGCTTTGTATAATCCGCGATCGCAAACTCGTACCCAGCAGTTAGGAATTGCGAGGGATATTTTTCTCAAATACCGCCATGGTAGTACGCCAGTAGCATTAGTGCGATCGGCATATCGAGAAGATGAACAGATTACCCTAACTACCTTAGAGCAATTATCACCTACATCTGTGGATATGTTAACCACCGTACTGATTGGGAATCAAAGTACTCGTACCTACAAAGATTGGATGATTACTCCACGGGGTTATTTAGGTTTTGGAAATAACTATACCTAGTGGTGCATTGATTCTCACCTTTCTTCACCACCAAATTCATAAGTAATTACCATATATTGCTTTGTAGAGATAATTTGTAGGGATTCATCAGATTACATCAGGACTTACGCAAGCAACATTTGTCATTGCGACCGGATTGCCGCGCTTCGCTCGCAACAGGCTCCGTGTAGGGAAGCAATCCCAGAGTTTTAGGCGATTACGTCGCTATCGTTCGTCCGTTCCGGACATGCTACGCAA
>JASJDS010000065.1 GCA_030065055.1 Calothrix sp. MO_192.B10 | reverse complement strand
GTGGATGCCGTGCCCCTACTTCCTGGCTTTAAGCTGGTATCCCAACTGGGTAAACCAATGGGTTGTGGGCACGGCGACATTCAGATTATGGCATGGTCAAAAGCCTGTGGATGCCGTGCCCCTACTTCCTGGCTTTAAGAGTATTTGAGGATTTGCTGTGAAATTTGATCTTCCCTAAAAACTACGACTGCGCCACTTGTTCAGCTTATATTCACCAATAGTTGCTAAGGGTCGCGCATCAGCAATTTGTTGACGTAAATAAGCGATCGCTTTTTCTTGTTCTTCTACTTGCCGTTGTAAAGCTGTGTAGGTATCTGTCCCTCCACCATTTGTTGGAGTCATGGTTGCAGATGCACCACTGGCAGATTCCCACTGGCTGAATTTAGCAGTAGCAATAGTAGCAAATGGTCTTAAATCAGCGAGTTGTTGCTGTAATGTGGCAATCACCCCTTCCTGCTCTTGAATTTGCTGTTGTAAGGCTGATTCAGCTTGTTTGCGAGCTAAAGCAAGAGTATCAAGTGCTGCGGTTGCCGATTGGGGTTTCGGCGCAAATACCTTAGCTAGTATGTCCTGAGCATCTGTAGGTTGGTCTTTACCATATGGTTTATTCAAAATCACTGCTCTGGCAGTTCGAGGGGCGTTACTTCCTGTGAGGTTTTTATCACTACTGGAAGCGCTCCGCAATAATTGGAACATATTGGTAAAGCCGAGCAAACTTTGGCCATTCTGGGTTTTGTAACCCCGGTAATAGGGAACTATGTTCTCCCCAAAGGCATTTTGATACTCGTCGCTGTCTATGTAAGCATCAATATTAGCCTCAAATCCGCCTTCATCTAGAACGCTGCTGTAGTAACGCATTTCGGCAAAATTATCAGGGGCACGACCGAGTAGATGTTTGAAGTTTAGCTCCATTGCTCGGTACCAATAGCAGTTTTCAAAGAAGCGGGAGCGATATAATTCAGACTTGGCAACCTGGCGCACAAACTCGCGGACACTAATGTCACCCCCCTTGAGCTGAGATTCCGGTACAGTCAGCCGCTCGCTTTCCATGACATAAGCATTACCCAAAACCTGACGATAAACGGCTCGAATGACTATTTCTACTTCTTGTTCCGAACGACCAGATAATAGTTCCACGGGTTCTGAGTTTTTAAATGGCTGGTATGCCTGGTAGAACTGCTGTTGTGCTCGTGCATCAGTTGGCGATACATCAGCATCCACTTGGAAAGTTATGGGTTCGGATTTGATCATTGGCTCACTCTTGATACCCAGAGCCTTAGAAATTACCTGATTGGCATCCATTACATAAGCAGGACGTTGCCAGGGGAAGGGAGCGCCCTTGATGGGAACAATTTGACTGGGATGATTCCCCATAATGGAATGATTTAAGCGAGAGCGATTGTTGGTGGCGTTATCTTTATCACTGCTGCAAGCACCCCGCAGTAGTTGGAACATATGGGTAAAGGCAACCATTTTTTTGCCTGTTTGGGTTTTATAGCCCTGATAATAGGGGACAATATCTTCTCCAAAGGCATCCATATACTCATCGCTATCGATGTATGAATCAATCTCAGCCTCATAACCTACTGTATCTAACAAATGGGTATGGGTTGTAATTTCCTCATAGCTTTCGGGAGCGCGACCCAGTAAATGTTTGAAATTTAACTCAATGGCTCGATTACGAGGACAACTCTCAAAAAATCGAGAACGGTAAAGTTCTGAGTAAGCAACCTGGCGCACAAACTCACGCACGGTAATGTCTCCCTGTCTGAGTTGGGATTCAGCTACAACTAACCGTTCGCTTTCCATCACATGGACATTACCCAAAACCTGTTTATAGATAGCGCGAATCACAATATCTAAATTTTCTTCTGAGGGGTTTTGCCACAAACGCACGGGATCTTTATCGTCAAATGAGCTAACACCCAATTTTGACTCAGGATTAATTACTGGGTTGACAAAACTACTAACCACTTAAAAAATCTCCTTATTAATCTTGTTGAAAAAAATATTGAGGCTTGATATATTTAGGGGATAGTTTTTATGAATGACAAAAAACTGCCATTATTATCATTAAACTTTATGGCACTCATGTAAGTTAATTTTTGATAACTATTTTTTATAGTGATGTAATTATCTATCCCGAATCCCGGTCAAATCGAGTGTGAAAACTGCCATATTTGATCCAGTATTGTTTAAGTTTATGACAGGGTGTGTGTAAACTTGCCTTAGCTCTATAAAGAACAACTTGGCGGTGGTCGCCCATCCAAATTTTGTCCACTGCGTCAACTGAGATTAAAGCACCCCCTAAAGTGGTAATGCACTCAGAAAATCTCTCCACAGCACTATAGTCTACTGTTTCAAAGACAAAAAAATTACCCGAACAAATTAAATGGCGGCTGCGAATCCAACATTGCATCTTTTTTTGAGCTTCTGGCGGCAACATCGCTAATAACATGGTTGCTTCCCACTCATTTTATTGTGAATTGACGATCATCCAATTTTAGATTTTGGATTTTAGATTTTGGATTGACTCCATTTTTCAAGCTAGTTCCTTACGGGAAAATCCCACAACCTGCGGATCTGAAAATGCGGGGGTGACTAACTCCTCAAGGGCGCACGCAATGCGCCCCTACTGGGCACTTCCGCGCCTATTTTCAAGTTAGTCTCTCATGGACGTTTGCACACAACCAAGGATGAAAATACCTCGACTGCGGCTCCCACTCCTAAGCTGTCAACCATCAACTAACAACTAACAACTAACAACTATCAACCATTTTCAAGCTAGGGGCTGGGAAAAATCACAGAACTGTTTTTTCTCCACGGATGAATCTGGGGGCTTGTATCCAGTTTGATTTAGTTCACACCGGAAGTTCATCGGCAAAACTTTGTACTTTCTCAAAGCATAACGGACCATGCTCGGAACCCCATACTTGCTCATGGGTTTCGGGATGCATTCCTTTATCAAGGCTATTCCAGGTTGTCTCAGTTATTTCCACATCACTCACTAAATATGTGGGACATCCCTGTTTTTCAATCACACAGCGATTTCCCGGTTCCACTCCTCCGCGAAACATTTCCCCATCTCGTTGGAAAATCATGGAACAGTGGTAACGCCGCTCAATACTGTCGTGGGTAATTGTTTTGAGAATATCTAATTCACGGGCTGCACCTGCATAAAGTATTGGGTCTTTCAGACTATAATTTTCGATATAAATTTGATTATCTTGCTCTACTAACTTATGTACTCCTTGGCGGTAAGGAGTCCACATATCATAGTCATAAACTTGCTCGGAATAAAAACCGATGCTATGAAAAAAATCAAAGGGTAAAGGGCGAAAGAAAACGTGGATGTGGGCATACAATTGGGGATTAGCAAATGATTGTTTCTGGTTACTAAAATCCCCTGCCATCCAATGTGCCAGAGTCATCAAATCACTGGCTTGCAACTGATTTTTGTTGAGTGATGTTGTCATGATTTAAGTCCTAATTAAATCACACCAAAGCTAGTGATTTGCTAATAATTACTATCTTAAACAATTGATGGATTAATTGCCACCATCATTACTTAAAGAGCGAATTTCCGAAGAAAAAGAAGCAGTGACAACACCAGTACCATTACTGGTTTTAATCAGAGATACTCGACACCGTAAATTAGGATTGACAAACCAAATTTTTTCTTCTGCTGCGGCGCGATCATATGCAGTTTTCAGTACAAAAGTACCATCTTCTGTCAGGTGATAGTTACCAGCAGCAGCAACGGTTTCTGCGTATCCTTGATCTCTTAATAATTTACCGTGATTGGGGCGATCGCGATCGGGAATTGGTACTAAAATACAACTCCCTTCCATCACCTGATCATCATCCCAGTCAGAGTGTCCTTTCCAACTCATTTGAAAGGGGCTGGTTGCCGTTTGCGGATCTACATCATAGGATTTACAAAGTTCAATGACTTTGGGGTCATTTGCAGCTAATGCCACAATATCGATTGTAGATTCCACTGCTTCAAAGTGAGCGAAGGCTAGGTGATGGGCGCTGCGTTGCGAGCGCCAGCGACCAAATGATTGCTCAACAAACTGAGTAATATCCATCAATTTTTGCGTTTCTGTTTAGATTTTTTTTCCCGCTTACCAGCAGTTTTTTTAGTATCCTTTTTGCTTTTGGTAATTTTCGGTAATTTTATCCCCAGACCAGGTATCAATTGTACAGATTCCCCATCTCCACCGATATTGGCTGCATATTCATCGCTGTCAATTTCGGGGACAGGGATTGGTTGATTTTCTGGAGTTGTTGTCTGCTGATGTTCCACAGTCGCCACTTTAGGAGTGCTTTCTACTGACTCGGTTTCAGTTGGCGATGAGACAGGTTTGGCGGGTACATCTACTACTCTTAACTCAGGGGAAGCTCCTGCAGAACTAACCTCTCCATAGCTAGGAGACTGTATGGTGACACTTTGTACTTTGCCACCCCCACGGCTAATTCTTTGTAGAGTTGGGGATAAACGGCTGACAGGAACCTTGATTGTGTAAGGTTTTTTCCGCATCACATTTGATGGAAATACACCCGCTACCTCAATTGATGCAATGCGACTGTCATAGTCACTCACATTAGTAGAGTTAAGAGTAGTAGTCATACCCGACATAAACAATACCTCTTGATGATCTGGTTTTCAGTTATCAGTGAGCCTGAGCTGAATCACTGATGGAGATTTCTTTTTTATTCCTCTCCTTGAGCATTACCATTAGATAAAGAGTCTACGCTGACACTGGAAACTTTTCCACCCATACGGTGAATAGTCTGCATCGTCTGAGACATACGGCTAAAGGGTACTTTCACCTGGTAGTTGCTGGTCTTCATTACATCCTGACGGCACAATCCTGTAACTTCGATTACAACATTGCGATCGCTATAATCGCTCAACTTAGGAAGTCCAGTTGTTGTCATACCTGCCATATCACAAAACCTCAATAATTAGTAGCAAAGTTTGTAAATCTTATTCACAGTTGATACTGGCATATCAACTATTTTTCCGAACGGAAAAAATGGGTATTTTAATCAAGTTAATAGTGTAGTTTCTAGTAATTAGTCATTAAATAAAATTTACACTCTAGATAACAACTAATTACTAAAAACTAATTGTTGAAGGGTAATTTCAGGTTAGATATTTGATTTACCTATCCACAATTTTTGCCGATAGTCAAACCAATCCACCAATCCTGATATTACTTAATAGGTAGTTGCCTCGGTAATACTGAGGATTTTGCCGCCAGTTTTTTGGATGTTCTGAATTTTCTGAGACATCTGGCTGTAACTAACATCAAAGGTTTGCTTACTTTGAGTTACGCGAGGTCCATAACTGGCTTTTGACACAGTAATACGGAAGCGTTTGCCAGTACTATCAGTAGCACCAGAACTACCAGCAGGAGCAGTGATTTTGGTGGGTAGATTACTACCAACATCACTAATCAGTTTTGCCTGTTTACCAATGTCATTGGCAGCAAATCCGCGATTCAAAGCGAAAGTACGGTTAAAGCCAACATTTTTAATTCCGGTTTGGGTGCGGTTGCCACGGGTATAGGGAACTACATTTTCACCGAAATTAGACAGATACTCATCACTATCGATGTAAGAGTCAATTTCTGCGGCATAACCTTGCTCTTTATAGGTTAAAACGTGCTCAGAAATCTCCGCCTGTTCCACTGGAGCACGACCCAAAAGATGTTTGAAATTTAACTCGATAAAACGATAGGGAGATGATGTTTCAAAGAACAGGGAACGATATAGCTCAGATTGAGCTACCAATCTCACAAAACCACGAACTGTGATATCGCCGTTCCGCAGTAAGGACTCTCCACTAGCTACACGCTGGCTTTCCATGACATGGGCATTACCCAATACCTGTCTATACACTGCCCTAATTACTGCTTGCACGTCATCTTCTGTAGCATTGGGGCGCAATTCTACAGTTTCAGCATCAGCTACCCAAAGAACCATGGGAATTTCTCCTATGTCAAGTGAATTTTATTGTTTGTTAACTAAACTTTTTGCATCGATCGCATCTGAGGCAAATCGCACAGCTGCAATCATGAAGTGAAAATCCACAATTTTGTAGAGACATAATAGGAAGCAATACCCCCCATTACATCTCTACAACTTGAGAGAGTATGGGTTTACACCACCTCTGTGATGCTGACAATTTTGCCGGATGTGCGGTTAATTCGCTGAATTTGCGATGTCATATTGCTGCCAGAAACAATATATTCCGTGGTGCTGCGACGACGGGGACTGTCAAATTTAGAACCCGTAACCAAAATTTTGAAGGTCTTTTCCGTAGCCACATAAGCACCGGGAGATTTACCAGATGTGGGTGGTTTAATCTCAGTGGAACTGTTGGTAGCAACGGCATATACCAACTGAGAGTCCTTCACAGCACTGCTAACTTGGGCATAGCCTCTGTCAACAACAAACATCCGGTTGTAAGCTACCTGCTTCTGACCAACTTGGGTAGTTTCACCACAATAGTAGGGGACGATGTTTTCACCAAAGCTAGCTTGGTACTCAGGACTATCGATGTAGGAATCTATTTCTGCATCATATCCCTCTTCAATACAGCGGACGATATGCTCGGAAATCTCCGCCTGGGATTGGGGAGCGCGACCGAGGAAATGCATGAAATTCAATTCTACGAAGCGGTAGGGGGCACACTTTTCAAAGTACCGACTGCGGTAAAACTCTGACTTCCCTACTGCTCGCACAAAATCGCGCACTGTGATGCTGCGATCGCACAATTGGGACTCAGCAGTTACCAGACGTTCGCTTTCCATCACATGGGGGTTACCCAAAACCTGGCGGTAAACTGCCCGAATAATGTTCTGTACATCTGACACAGAACTAGTGGGCCATAATTCGTATATATCTGGACTTGCCATTAAAGTCTCCTAAGTTTGTCAATCTCCTAAATATGTCGGCGGGGACAGATAATGATTTACTACCTAGTTCACAGGGGTGATACTGGCAATCACACCACCCTGTTTATGAATCCGCTGGTATTGTTCGGAAAGCTTCTCAAAAGGTACTAGGTAAACTTGGTTAGAACGGCGGAATTTGGAGACTCGATTTACCGCATTCGATTTATAACCAGTCACTTCAATCCGGAATACCTTACCTTCCGCACTAGCACCCACTCCCAAACGGGTTCTAGAACCAAGGGGAGGATTGCGGAATGTAGCACCGTCACTAGCAGGTGAGATTACTGGAGTCGGAGTGCTATTAATTACCAACCCGTTTAATTTGGGTTTTTTACCAGCTAAATCTCCCTTCAAGCTGCTGGTGGAAGCACCGCGCACCATTTGGAACAGGTGGGTAAATTGCACCATACTTTCACAAGCTTCAGTTTTGTAGCCGCGAATGTAAGGTACGAAATCTTCCCCAAAGGCGTTTTGATATTCGTCGCTATCTAGATAGGAGTCGATCTCAGCTTCAAATCCTTTGGTATCGAGGATAGTGCTGTGTGCCCGCATTTCTTCCAAATCCAAGGGTGTACGCCCCAGTAAATGGCGGAAATTCAGTTCAATTGCCCGATAGCGAGCGCAACTGGTGAAAAAGCGGGAACGGTATAGGTCAGATTTTGCCACCGCCCGCACAAAATCGCGGACGCTCAATTCACCGCGCTTAAATTGGGATTCAGGGACAGAAAGTCTTTCGCTTTCCATCACATAGGCATTCCCCAAAACCTGCCGGTAAACAGCGTTAATGATGATGTCTAGGTCTTCTGGTGAGCTACCAGGAACCCATTCCACCGGTGGTGTTTCGTCAAATCGGCTTACGCCTAGGCGCGAAGCTGGTCCAAAAACCATTAATGGTATCTCCTGTGTCAGAACAAAAGCTGAAAAGGAATATCGCCAAAGTTCACAAGACTTAATAATTATTTGTGTAAACAAACAAAAATATATCCTGATTCACCTTCAGGTCTTGCTGCCAAAGACCTAAAAATGATGGCAGCGCGATATCCCCTAAGGTTTGTACACCTTGCTCAATCTTAATCTTCATACAAACCAGGAGCCAGAATCATCAAGATTTATGAACTTACTTTACGTATCTTAATTTTGGGTGGTGGTATAAAATTTTAGGGAACAGGGAACAGGGAACAGGGAACAGGGAACAGGGAACAGGGAACAGGGAACAGGGAAAGGTGATGGGGTAATGGGGTGATGTGTTTTGGCCCATATTCACTCCTACCCTGCACCGAAGCCGCTGTTGAGTCTACACTCTGGGCGGGGAAACCCCGCCCCTACTCCGAACTCCGAACTCCGAACTCCGAACTCCGAACTCCTTCCCTCCATCACTCTGGGCGGGGAAACCCCGCCCCTACTCCTTCCCTCCATCAACTAACAACTAACAACTAACAACTATCAACTACCAACTATCAACTACCAACAATCCTCACAACTAGGGCATATGATTGTGGTTGCAGGATGCGATGGGCGCGGACTATAATTTCCATTTTCCCTGGTTTAACATCGTTCCAGATGATTTGTTCCACATTATTGGAGCGATCGAAGTTGGTTGATGATGGTGGCATATTGCCGTGGCGTTCTTCTCCATCAGCAGTACGCACAATTAAGTCCAAGTCGTTCTGTAGTGCTTCTCCAGGATAATCAACCCAAACCAAAGTTGCTTTTAACATTGATTTCGGTTCAGTAATTTCTACCTCTGTTTTTTCTTCTTCCCCAGTATCCAATGCCGTAGCTTCATCGTAGAAATGTACCTGTTCATTTTCCTGCCTCGGTCCCACGGTAGCAGCTAAATTCACCCGACCAAAACCTTCTGCAAAATTGGGAATGTCCCCTGCTTCTGAGGGCACATATTGACCGCTAATATCCTGGGCACCGTTAATTAACATGGCTTTAACTAAAGCACCACTGGGTTTGAGTTCGTGCTGCTTGCGGAAATATTCTCTTACCACCGCCGCACAACCCGCTACCAAAGGTGTCGCCATACTAGTTCCAGCCATAAAATAATAGTTGGAGTCATTCGAGGTGCCAAACATATCATTTGCAATTGCGTCTCGGGAAAGGCTGGAGAGAATTGCGGTTCCGGGAGCCACCACATCTGGCTTGATGCGTTCATTTTTGGTTGGTCCGCGACTGCTAAAAGCGGCCATTCCTTCCGGATTGGTAGACCAACCATCAGAGGCGATGGGTTCGGATTTATAGATATTCAAAGTACTGTATGGCTTGGCTTGCTCTGGTCTGTAATTCTCACAAGCCCCCACTGTAATACAATTTTTTGCGGCTCCTGGGGCACCAATAGAACCATTATCGATCGCTCCATTTAAATCGTAATCCCGTCCATCATTACCCGCAGCAAAACAAATTACCATGTCTCGGTGTTCCCAGGCAAATGTGTCTACTTGATGACAGAAGATATTATATGCACCCCTATTGGCGGCTCCCCAGGAATTTGTATGTACCCGTGCGCCGTCATCTGTATAAGGAACTCGGAATAAATCATTCAAGTCTGCTGGTAATCCCCCTAAGCCACCACTGATATCAAGGATGGATTGCAGCACTAGCATGGCTTTGGGGGCACTTCCCCTAATTGCACCTCCCATGGTCTGAGAATAGCCATCACCCAACACAGAACCGGCTACGTGGGTTCCATGTCCATCGGGGTCTGCGGCTCTTTGCTGTCCCAAGGCATAAAGTCTCAATACCCTACCAGTAAAGGCGGGATGAACGTCATCTATGGTTCCCTTGTCAAAACCTGTATCGGCAACAGCGACAATTTCCCCTTCACCTTCTAAATGAGTAATACTGTGGGTTTGGTCTGCTTTTAATACTTCCAGTGCCTTACTATTAAAAAGCTGTGGTGCTACATACTCTTCAATGTGGCGTACTTCATCAATATGCGCCAAATCCTGTAAATATTGGGATTGCACCGATAGCCGCACTGCATTACCACTAAATTGCAAAGATTCGGGTTCAATTCTGGCAGCAGATGCGATGCGATCGCGTAGGTCGTCATCAATGGTAACATTTTGATGTAGCACCACTGTCACAGCCCGGGGTCGTCGGGACATGCTGGTTTCCATAGCACCCAATTCTAGAAGGTTTACCCTGTTTGGAGTTCCCGCACTACTCCGCAATTGAGGGGTAATTTTAAACCCTTCTAAGTAAATATTTGTCCATTCGACAAAGGGTAAATTACGAATGGCATCCAAATCTGAAGAAGTATAACGACAGATGTAAGCATTTTCTGGGACATACTCCAGAATTTGGGCATTTAAATTAGCTAACTGATTTTTCTGCTCCCGGTTTAAGGGTGCGGAGGTTTGCACCAAAATGTAGTTAGAATCAGAGCTGTCGGTACTCATCAAAGAGTTAAAACCAATTGCACTCCTCTGGGTATTGGGGTCAATTGAAATAGAATTAATTGTTATTTTTGCCATAGGTCTTCATTTCAGTTATCAGTTATCTGTTATCTGTTATCAGTGAGAAGTTGCGGTGGTGAGGTAGTGTGGTCTTGGGGAGCCCGCAGCGGTCTTGTGGAGCCAGTCCGGTCTTGGGGTCTCCCCAAATGGAGGAACTGGCGTGGTTTCCCACTAAGAGCAAATGGCGTGGTTTCCCCCATGAACAACTACCGAAAGGGTTTCCCGGCATAAGCAAACTTCGGTCTTCCCCATCGATAAATCGAGAGGTTTGAGTGGGGAAAAATGGTGAATTAAGAATTAAGAATGCAGAATGCAGAATGCAGAATGGGAAAATTTACCAATTACGCTTCATGTGAATTGACTGCTGAAACCCTTATACTAAAAGAGTCGTTTTTAATTTACATCAGGCGTAAATTCTAAATTCTAAATTCTAAATTCTAAATCTTTTTGGTTTAAGAATCTTGGAAACGAGACAGCTGGTTAATTAAATGGTCAAAATAAGGGGCGAGATTTTCTTGCTGTTCTGGTTTTACACGCTGCAAACTGGCAGTTTTTATACCTTCTAAGCCCAGAATCATAGCATCTAAAGGGACGCTTAATTCGTCATATAGCAATTTCATATAGCCCAAACCGCGATCGCTAGTAAACTGCGTAGAGCCACCAGCAATGCCATAGCTTATACAGCGGGTAAAATGCCAGAAATCTCGCCAGCAAGCTTCTGCACGGAATGGGGGATAAAGACCACCCCCTGGTTTGAGAATATCGGGAAATTGTTGTAAAACCTTAGCTCTAGCTTCGTCTACAATTTCAACTATGCAATCGCCCAACATTTTTGCCACGGGAATTAAACCAGAAGTCTTTGGTGACAATGCCTGAATTTGTTGCAACTCTTCACCTGTAAGGTATCGCCCTTGATCATCTGCTGCTTGGAAAATAGCGATCGCTGTTTGTGGGTGTGTTGTTTGCCAAGATTCAAAGCTGACAATCCTAGCTTTAGGGATTAATTCCTTGGCTTTTGCACTTAATTGCACCATGATTCGTTATGGGTAATCAATCATTACTCAAGGGTCAAAGGTCACAATTTGGACTTTCGACTTGTTGATTGTGTACATAATTTATCGATTTTGTACAGTAATGGATACAAGTCTACACAAGACTGTGGTTTGTAAATAAATTTGGCTAAATAAAAAAGTTAAAGACTAAGGATTAAAGGTTTCTTCTTCTGAAAAGCACCCCTGGCTGCCGTGTACACACAAGTCCTATCTGCAATGCCGGAAGGGCCATACGTCGTTCCAGACATCGAGAAGACGAAACCAAGCATTTAGGCTGATTTTAATACTTGTGTATACACCGTAGCCTTAATCAGGAGAGGGGCTGGGGGTGAGGTTTTATATTTAATTTGACCCAGTTACTTAATTTGTATATTATTCTATTCCATAGATCAGCCTCAAACTGTCTTCACTTTTGAATGCGTGAATGGGTGAATGCGTGACTTGCTGTTGTGCATTTTTAATGTAGGACAGCTTATGTCCCCAAAGGACAAAACTGACGCAGACATAGTTGAGCTTCACCATGACTGGGAATCCAAGTTACCCAGTAGTCATCATCCATTTGACACAGCAACAAAGCTTCATCATATGCAAACTCAGAAGGTAGAGTGAGTAAAGAAACCCAGTCTCCACTTTCTAATACCCTCAAGTTATTTTGAGGTATGTATTGACAATTCCCCCAGTACATCTTTCTCTGAGAGACGGTTTGAGGCATTTGTGCGTTCGCGCCCTTGGTGGTGACTCCGTAACATCGCCCTTGGGCGGCTCCCTCTGGTAGCATCGCCATAGGATTTTCTCCCACTTAATTCATAAATCTCTGAAAATTCTCCCCAGTCAAACTAAAGAGCTTACCGCTCTCCCAAAGTAGACCACAGGGTTGCTTGATGAGGAACCGTTGTTGCCTTTTGAGTCGGAGTCAAGGTAAAGCCATAAACAATGGGTATTGAAGCCAAAAGAAACGAACCCAAGGCTAGAAGAATAATTGTCTGGATGGAATGCTCATCTTGCCCTCTAAACGAACTGTTATTAGGAAGGGGACAAGATGGGAAATCATGGGTATGGGTATTCATCTTTGTTTTATTTAAATAGTTCAATAAATTTAATTTTAAAAGAAAATGAAAAAAATGTAGCCTTTGTAACTGTTTTTTTGATAAAAAGTAACATATTTAACAGATTTTTGAAAAGAAATCCCCTCCATGTTGAAATCTGGAGTTTCTCATTATTTGGATGTTTTCAAACTATCGTGTAGGTTGGGTAGAACGAAGTGTAGACGCGTATCCCTCACGGGATGCTTTGCGACTCAGCGGCTTGGAGCAGAGTAACCCAACAAATCTGACGAAGAATGTTGGGTTTCGTCCCTCAAACGCCACTGACTACAACGGAGGGAACCTCCCTTCGGGTGAATCCTAAGCCCTTCGGGCACGGCAAAGCCGAACGGATACGCTGAGCGCAAAGCGCACGCTACGCGGTAAGCGTTCGCGGAGCGTGCGCTTTGCGCTTAGCTATGCCGTAGGCTTTACGCGAGCAACACTTTGCTTATGCCGGGGAACCCCTTCGGGTTGCGCCACTTGACGGCAGTTGCTTTATGCCGGGGAACCCGTCCACCGCACTGCCTCCTTTATGCCGGGGAACCCGTCCACCGCAGTGGCTTACCGTCCACCGCAAGTGTTTCACCGCAACGGAGTGGCTCCCCAACCTACAATTTATGCCAATTTTGGGTTTGAAAACACGCCCCTAGAAGGGTGAGGCTATACAAGCAAAGCCTTGCGAGCGTAGCGCGGCAACCACGCAGGCTAATAATCCTGATATTTCGTGTTATTGATAAAAATATATGCTCAAAACAAATTCTCTCCGATTTATAGCACTACGCAATTAGGGCGCGGACATTGTTAAATGTACCAAACCTATGAACAGTAAACTTATTACCTATTACTTGCGCGTAGCGCTATATTTGCCCTTAAACAGATGCTTGAGTTTTTGGATCAAACATAGACCGCAACTATTCAAACAGATAAGTTAATAAGTGTTACTTTATACTATTTAAATTTCTTATAGGAGTTATACTATTTTTTAGGTTCTACCTGGGAATTACTGAGAAGTGGCTTTGCCACTTCTTTTTCTGGTGTCACAGAAGGTGATATGATGGCTTGAATCACATCCCCAATCTCTGCATCAAGCAATCAGCAATCCTTTGGGCTGCACCTGGTTGTCCCATTCTCTGCACCCCATTTTGGGAAATTAGGTGAAGTTCATCGGGGTTATTAAATAACGATCGCACAACTTGACCCACTTTTTCCGGTCGTTGGACTAAAATGATCGAACGCCCTAGGTGACGGCTTTGAGCTTCGGCAAAGGCTGGGGTGAATTGGGGCCCCTCTCCAGGTATGGTAATGGCTGGCTTGCCTAAACCCACAAATTGTTCCGTGGCTGTTCCCGCCATAGCGATCGCTAAATCTGCTAAATATAAACAATCATTGTAGGCGTTTTGGGTCAAGACTAGATATGCATTATTTTGTTTAAATGTCAATGCTCCGTTGTCATTGATTTTTACGGGCAACTCAACTTGCTGTTGGGAACGCCAACCCAGGCATTGTAGGGTTTGGCAGAACTTATCTAGGTCGAGGTTAGGGGAAATAGCAGCCAAAAACAAGGCATTGCGGGAATAAGGCTGTCTCAGTTCTGCTTCCCGCAAGTCTGCCATGAGTGAAGATACAGCGATGGCGATGGTTTCCCAGTTGTTATATGCTTCAGGAGGGCGGGAACCGGGTAGGAGGGTAATAACTAAAGGACGAGCTAGTTCTTCCCATTCGGCATTGGCACTGAAAAAGCTTTGACTGGGAAAGGTGGGTTCCAAACCATCCATCATGGGATTGCCTAAATCAAAGGCAGGGACTGACATTTTTTGTAAAATTGTGGTAGTGAGAGAATCCCTGGGGAATACCCCTTGACAGCGGCGACGAGTCATTAACCAGCGTTCCCAAGGATGGTATATGGAGCCAGAAAAATTTTCCCACCGCGCACCTTTAGTGTGGCGTTGGAGTAAACCAGCTTCATCCCGCACATAATATTCTGACTTTGCTGTCCCTACAAAGGCATAATTAGCACCACTCATCCAAGCGAACAGTAGGGGAACTATATCCCCTACCGCCAAAATTGCACATGGGGTATGGGATTTTTTTTGTGTATTTACCCAGTGACGGATAGCTTTGATTTGATTCCAGGTAAGCTTGAGCAATCCACCCCGAACATCACGCATTAATTGATGCCCATCCATATATATAAAACCACCAGAAGGCATGGTACGAACGGAACCAATCACCGGAATATGCAATTCTTGATATTTCTTCCCTTCTCCCACTATGGGTAATGCAAATATTTCTGGGGAGTTGGGTGACGATTGCAGTGCTTGTAAAATTCTAGCTGCAATTACATCTTCTCCATGACCGTTACTTAAAACAAGTAGCTGGAGTGGAGAATTGATGTTTTGGTTTTTACTGGTTTGGGGTAAGGGAGATGTATCCATAGGAGTGAAGGAGTAGGGGCGGGGTTTCCCCGCCCGGAGGGAAGGAGTTCGGAGTTCGGAGTTCGGAGTTCGGGGTTCGGGGTTCGGAGTAGGGGCGGGGTTTCCCCGCCCGGAGGGAAGGAGGGAAGGAGTGGGGGAGTAGGGGCGGGGTTTCCCCGCCCGGAGTTTAATATTTTTGATTTTGAACTGGATTTTGTGGTTTTAAGGCTCAGAAACAAAAACTTACTATTTAATGTCTGGGATGGCAAGAGGTATTAATGGGGAAAATGAGAGCAATAAAGCTGGAAGTTAGGAGTATCCCTATTACTTAACCTCCACACAACTAACTTCCAGTCGTTCGGGTTATTATCTTATGCGAAATTATCCTACTATAATTTTTACTTTAGCTACTTTAGCCGCTAGTAATACCACTCAACAAGCTGTAGCAGAACCGATTAAAGTTGATAGTAAAACAGAAACTTCTCAGGATGTTGTTGTTCCCACTCAAGTAGAAAAAGGTGCTAGAGTCGATAATACTGCACCGCCACAACCTCTACTAGAAATAGAATTTTCCCAAAATCAAATAACTGGTAAAAAAACTGTCAAAAATAACAATATAACTCAGAAAAAAATAGCACCTACTGCTCAAGTAAATAATTCGGTAGTTATTCAAAATACCCCAACAAAACCTGTTATTCAAGCACAAAAAATACCAGTTAAAAATCAGAGCAAAAAAACACCGTCAACTCAAGATTTAGTTGTAACTGCTACCGATGTCAAGGTGTTAGGGGTTACTCAAGAATTACAGAAAATAATTCGTAGTACCATTAGAACCCAACCAGGGGGTCAAACTAGCCAAAGTCAGTTACAACAAGATGTACAGGCAATTTTAGAAACTGGTTTATTTGCTAATGCCAAGGTTAATAGTAGCAGCACAAAAGATGGTTTGAGTGTAGTTTATCAGGTACAACCTATTACCGTGCGATCGCTCCAATTAAATGGGGCAAAAGCACTGACTTATCAAGTTGTCAATCAATACTTTTCATCCCAAATTGGCAAGCCTATTAGTCCCCAAATATTAAGGCAAGGGGTAGAAAAAATTAACAAGTGGTACGCTGACAATGATTATAAATTAGCTAGGGTATTATCTATTAAGCCAAACCGCCAAGGTATTTTAACCATGAATGTGGCTGAAGGGGTAGTAGGAGATATCGAATTTAGTTTTGTCAACGATGATGATGAGACTGTTGATAAAAAAGGTAAGCCAATTAAAGGACGTACCAAACCCGATTTTCTCAAAAAACAAATTAAATTGCAGCCCGGTCAAATTTTCCAAGAAAAATTAGTCAGACAAGATGTCCAACGACTGTATGGTACTGGGTTATTTTCCAGCGTCAATATTGCCCTAGAAGGGGATGCCAATCAGGTAAAGATAGTTTACAAACTGAAAGAATTAGGAGCGCGTTCTGTTAACCTTGGTGGTAATTACAATGGGGATCAAGGGGTAGTTGGTACATTAAGCTACCGCGATCGCAATGTACGGGGTAACAATAATGCCTTGGGTGTGGATGTGAAGGTGGGTAGGCGACACCTTGGCTTTGATACTAAGTTTACCAGCCCTTACCGCCCTAGTAATCCAGACCGTTTGGGCTACACCATCAATGTTTTTCGTCGCCGGGGACTGGCAGAAACCTTGGATGATTCAGTTAGACTACCCAATGGCGATAAAGTCCGTAAAGGAGAAATTGGTGCTAGCCTCAGTTTCCAACGACCAATTGAGGGTTGGGACACTTCCCTAGGATTTAATTATACCCGTATTAGTATCCGCGATCGTAAAGGTAAAGTTAGTCCAAAAGATTCCCAGGGTAACCCCTTGTCCTTAAGTAACGATGGGATTGACAATCTAGCCACTGTATCTTTTAGTGCCACCAAAGACCGTAGGAATAACCGCTTCAATCCTACCAACGGTTCCATTCTCCAACTCAGTACAGAACAATCTATACCTATGGGATTGGGAAATGTATCCATGAATCGCCTCAAGGCAAACTACAGTCAATTTAAGCCAGTTAATTTATTTAAATCTGACAAACCGCAAGTTTTTGCCGTAAATGTTCAGGCAGGCACAGTAATTGGTGATTTAGCATCCTATGATACTTTTAATTTAGGGGGTTCCAACTCAGTGCGGGGTTACGGTTCTGGGGATATTGGCAATGCACGTACTTATGTACTAGCTTCCGCCGAATACCGCTTTCCCGTGTTTAAAGCTATGGGAGGTGTGGTATTTGCTGACTTTGCCTCGAATTTAGGTTCTGGTAATACCATTGTGGGTAGTTCTACGGGAACAAACAGTCAACCAGGTACTGGGTTTGGCTATGGTGCAGGTTTGCGCTTCAACTCTCCCCTGGGATTACTCCGGGCGGATTATGGTATTAATGATCGCGGAGAGAGTAAACTACATTTTGGTATCGGTCACCGGTTTTAACAGGATAGGGGATGTAAAGGTAGATATTATGGGAGTTAGAAAGGAAAAAACGAGGTTGCTTCATGTAAAAGTTTGTCAAATTTTTACATGAATGACCGATTTGGGATGATAGATTTTATATTCTGAAGAATTAGCCCTAATCTACAATTTAAACTAAAAGGACCCAGACTCAAATCGCAAAGGCTATGCTAACTGGTACAACATTACAGGGTGGCAAATATACCTTGACTCAAGAAATTGGGCGAGGTGGATTTGGTATTACTTTTAAAGCAACTCACCACTACTTAAATCAGGTAGTGGTAATTAAAACCCTGAATCACAAGTTACAAAAACATCCTGATTTCGCCAAATTTGGCAGCCAATTCCAGGATGAAGCCAGACGCTTGGCTACTTGTATTCACCCGAATATTGTGCGAATTAGTGATTTCTTTGTGGAAGATGGGTTACCTTACATGGTGATGGAATATATTCCTGGGGAAACTCTGGGTGAAGCATATGTCCTACCGGGAATTCCCCTACCAGAAGCCACAGCAATTCATTACATTCGCCAAATTGGAGCCGCTTTACAGGTAGTCCATCATAATGCCTTGCTACATCGGGATATCAAACCGGATAATATTATTCTCCGCCAAGGAACTCAAGAAGTAGTGCTAATTGACTTTGGCATCGCCAGGGAATTTAATAGCGGTGTCAAGCAAACCCATACAGGCATCGTATCTGAAGGCTACTCTCCCATGGAACAGTACCTTTCCCAAGCACCCCGTACCCCCGCCACAGACGTGTACGGCTTGGCAGCCACCCTGTATGCATTACTGACAGCCCAAGTTCCTATACCAGCATTATTGCGCGATCGCGAACAAATGGCATCCCCCAGGGAACTCCAACCCCATATCAGTGCATCCGTCAATCAAGCTATCATGCGGGGTATGGCTGTAGAAGCACGTTTTCGTCCCCAGACAGTAGCACACTGGTTAGAGTTATTACCTGGAGCTGGCACAGTTCCAGTCACCCAGCCAGTACCAACTCAAGCAGTACCCACCATTAATTTAGCCCTTCAGCAGCCTCCAGAAGCACCACCACAGCCATCAATTCCCCAGCAACCTCAAAACCCTCTTAATCAAGAGAAACAACCCGTAAATAATTTATTGCCCCGGAAGAAAATGGCTTTACCAAAAGTATCGCCAAAAATTTTCATGGGTATGGGAATAGCAGTCTTAGCAGCCACCGCCGGGTTTGGTGCTACGAGTATGTTGTTTTCATCAGTAAAACAACCAGCTTCCCAACCAGTAGTAGAAAAGCCAGTTAAAAATACTTCTGGGGAGGAGATATTCCCCATTCAAGAAACCCCATCTCCCCAAGCCACCCAAGAACCTTCCATTCAGCCAGTTGCACCGAAATCTAAATCACGGCGGAGACGGAAGCGTAAATATCGACAAAGAAATGCTCCCATCCGCAATGTCAGCAACACATCATCGAAAAAATCACCGAAAAATAGTTCAGAAAATTCTTCAGAAAAAACAAAAATCAAAACTCCTAAAACTCCTAAATCTGTTCCTTCCCCATCTTTGGTAGATAAGTTACGTAAAATTAGGGATAGACGTACAACTTCTCCAGCTCAACCAAAATCAAAATCCCAGTCTCCGAAAAAACCTGTCAGAGTTCCTAATTCCGTAGTTGTACCAACTGCACCAGCAAACAAAGGTTCTGACTCATCGTCTGTGATTGTACCCACCGTAAAAGTTAAATCTGGTTCAGCTGCTAAAAACTTGATTCAAACAGAAAATAAACTCATGCAACAACAGTAATGTTTTTTAATTATGAGTTATTGGAGCATTGTTGAATTGGAATATGAACTCAAAAAAAATCCGGCATCTTCAACACTCTTGCTCCCTACCCCTCTGCGCCTCTGCGCCTCTGCGTGAGACAAATTCATATCTTGATTCAGCAAAGCCATTATCTAAATATTGACACTCCCCGCAATTTGATTGTCAGCTCCAAATACAAGGGATTATACTCAAATTAACCTTGATAACTGATACCTGATACCTGATAACTGATGATACTGGCTGGACGTTATGAAATTATTCGCCAATTGGGGGGAGGTGGTTTTGCCATCACCTACTTGGCAAAGGATACCATGCAACCCAGCCAGCCAATATGTGTAGTTAAGCAGCTGCGCCCTAACCATACCCATCCCCGGATTGTTGAATTTTTTGAGAAAGAAGCCGCAATACTGGAAAGGTTGGGTAAACATCCCCAAATACCCCAACTACTCGCACATTTTCGGGAAAATGGGAATCTCTACATTGTCCAGGAGTTTATTGAAGGACAAGATTTAAGTAAAGAAATGCAGCCAGGGAAGCGGCTGAGTGAGGGTTATGTTACTAGGTTGTTAGAAGAAGTCTTGAAAGTATTATCCTTTGTTCACAAGCAGGGAGTAATTCACCGAGATATCAAACCTCAAAATCTCATGCGAAGACGGCAGGATGGTAAGATTTTCCTGATTGACTTTGGGGTGGTGAAAGAAATAGCTTCCCTAATGTTCAATTCTCAGGGAGAAATTGTTTCTAGCATTTCCATTGGTACTCCTGGTTATATGCCTACAGAACAAGGAATGGGTAAACCTCGTTTAGCCAGTGATATATATGCTTTGGGGATAACTGGGATTCAAGCTTTGGTTGGTACTTTACCTAGTAATCTAGAAGAAGATCCCCAAACGGGTGAAATAGTTTGGCAAGACAAAGTTCATATCAGTGAACATCTTGCTAAAGTACTAACTACAATGGTACGCCGTCACCATAGTTTGCGTTACTATTCAGCCAAGGAAGCACTACAAGCACTTACACCCCCACCGCCAAAGCCAGAGCCACAACCACAATCACAACCAAGAGATTGGAGCCGTCGCCGCATTCTGCAAACAGCAGGTTTAATGGGAGGGGGTTTTGCTGTAGCGGTTTTTGGAAGGGAGATACTGCAAGCATTTTCTGATGGTAACTCTACATCAATTACAACTCCTTCCCCAAATCAACCAGCATCACCCATTGTCACCCCAACCACCAAGCAGACACCAACTTTGTCACCAACACCGGGTTTCTCCCTGAAAACATTTGACTTTGAAACCGTTACCATAAATAACAAGGGAAACATTACCAACCGTCGCAATCTAAAAGCAAAATATTTCACAGAAGACTTAGGGAATGGTGTCACCTTGGAAATGGTGCAGATACCAGGGGGAAGTTTCATGATGGGTTCACCAGCAGGGGAAAAAGGGCGAGATGATAATGAAAGTCCCCAGCATAAGGTTACTGTTCAACCCTTCTACATGGGTAGATATGAAGTTACCCAAGCCCAGTATCAAGCAATTATGGGTAACAATCCCTCCAGGTTCCAAGGGGAAAAGCGACCTGTAGAACAGGTATCTTGGAATAATGTAGTGGTGTTTTGCGAAAAGTTGAGTCAGAAGACGGGGCGCACTTATAGATTGCCTAGTGAGGCAGAATGGGAATATGCAGCTCGTGCTGGAACTACCACACCATTCTATTATGGTGAGACTATTACTAGCGATCTTGTTAATTATGGTAATAACAACAATGGGACAACAGAAGTAGGAAGATTCCCACCTAACGCCTTCGGCTTGTACGATATGCATGGTAATGTCTTTGAATGTTGCCAAGATCACTGGCATGATGATTATAATGGCGCACCTACAGATGGTAGGGCGTGGATTGGTAATAGTAACGATTCAAGCCGACGAGTGCTACGTGGTGGTTCATGGCTTCACCCTTCTGATATAGCCCGTTCTGCTAGACGTGGCTGGTGGCACCGCTACAATAACAGCCACCACAGTGGGTTTCGCGTGGTGTTGTCAGGAAATATATAGTAGTCCTTTATACCTTATCTTTTGTGTCCTCTACTCTTCTTCTTTTTACCTTTTAGGGGTATTAACTCGGCGTTCGCTCATTTTTGACTCGACAGTTTAATTAAGCCTTGTAGGACTTTTAACCTAGGCTATTCAGCCAGTAAAATGCGTGACTTTTGATATCATTTCCGTTTGTATCGGAATTATTTAAATTTCCTTCTTCTCCCTCTTCCTCTGCGCTCTCTGTGCCTCTGTGGTTTTTTTTCATTCCGATGTAACCGGATTTGATATGACTTGCGCGTAGCACTATATTTTTCTCTTCCCAGAGTGACAGAAGCTATTCATGAGCGATTCGCCCACTATGTATGTAAAGAAACAAGTATACCAAAAGACATATTCTCAACAATAAGCAAATAAGTATATGTTTGTTGTTATGTTTATTTTTGATTTGAATCATAGTTAATCACTGAGTGTAGCAATAAATTTGGATGATTACAGGACTGACGCACGAGGCACCAGAACCCGTGTTCCCATAGATTTCTATCGCTCAAATCAACGATTTTTAGTAGAAAATGGGTTTCTTTGCGTAAGTCCTAGATTAATTTTTGTTTAACTAATTAATCTCAAGATTTAGAGGTCTAAATAATGAATAATTTTTATTTAGTCTATAAAAAAGAAAATAAAGATGGGGCAAATCCGTGGTTAATTTACATAGCAATTTCAGTTATGCTTCATATACTGGGATTTCAATTAGCATCAATTATTTCGACTACACCAACTCCCAACTCAACGCATATACCAATTAAATTTATAAATTTGCCACCAAGTTCCCAATCACCATCTACACCAAGTTCCCAATCAACACGTAAACCAAGCAAACGAATAAATATTCGACAAGCTCTTTCACAAAAAGAATTCTCAGAAGCTACAAATCAGCTCCTAGAAACACCTACACCAACTCCTCAACCAACAGGTATACCAAGAACTTCCCAACCAAAGACTATAGGAAGTAAATCAAGAACTCCCACACCTACACCATATATATCAAAATCAACTCCTATACCAAGCTCTCAACCAACAGGCATATCAAATTCCCAACCAAAGACTATAGGAAGTAAATCAAGAACTCCCACACCTACACCATATATATCAAAATCAACTCCTATACCAAGCTCTCAACCAACAGGTATATCAAATTCCCAACCAAAGACTATAGGAAGTAAATCAAGAACTCCCACACCTACACCATATATATCAAAATCAACTCCTATACCAAGCTCTCAACCAACAGGTATATCAAATTCCCAAGGACAAACTATAGGAAGTGAATCAAAAACTCCCACATCTAAACCATCTGTATCAACACGTATACTAAGTTCCCAAAGACAAACTATAGGAAGTAAATTAATAACCTCTAAACCTACACCATCTGTATCAAAATCTACACCGAGTCCCACACCAACTCCTACACCAATCTCTGATGAAGACTTACCTGATAAGTCTTTGAAAGAAGACTTGGATGATGATATAACTCCAGAAATGGTAAAAATTCCTGGTAGTGCTTTCATAATGGGTTCACCAGAAGGAGAAAATGGTCGAAATTCAAATGAAAGTCCGCAACACTATGTAAATGTACCCACTTTTTTCATGAGTAAGTTTGAAATCACCCAGGAACAATATCAACAAGTGATGGGTGAAAATCCATCTTACTTTAAGGGAGATAAACGTCCTGTAGAAAACGTTTCCTGGAATGATGCGGTGGAATTTTGCAGAAGGTTGAGTCTAGAGACAGGGCGCAACTATCGTTTACCGACTGAAGCAGAATGGGAATATGCAGCTCGTGCTGGTAAAACTACACCATTTTATTCTGGTGAAATAATTACTAGCAATCTTGCTAATTATGGTAATAACAACAAGGGGACAACAGAAGTAGGAACATTCCCAGCTAACGCCTTTGGTTTGTACGATATGCATGGTAATGTCTTTGAATGGGTACAAGATCATTGGCATGAAAATTATATTGGCGCACCTACAGATGGTAGTGCATGGATTGGTAATAGTAACGATTCAAGCCGACGAGTGCTACGTGGTGGTTCATGGCTCCACTCCTCTGATATAGCCCGCTCTGCTAGACGTGGCTGGTGGCATCGCTACAATAAAACCCATCACTACGGTTTTCGTGTGGTACTTGATGATGTCCCTGAAGAAGCTGAAGAACCAGATTCAGCGATAACTGATAACGAATTCTAAGGTAACCAGGTGTAGGTTGGGTTGAGGAACGAAACCCAACACCCGAAGAAATTGGTATTGTTGGGTTTCACTCCGTTCCACCCAACCTACATTAATTTTTCTTTTTCCAGAGTGACATAAGAGGGTTATTTATTCACACCTGATAACTGAAATACGTTCAAATATTCTTGCAGCGTCACGCAACGGCAATAATGCAGTCAGAGAATCTACACCGCATTTTGCCTCACCTACAGAAAAAAGCTAAAGTCCCATTAAGCAAAGGCTGTGTAAACTCTTCTTTCTCCGGTAAAAGGAAGCCTACCATGGCCGAGGCGATAATTATCTAAAATTAATACATCTCCTTCTTGCCAGGAAAATATTTCTGCGTTTTGCCAATAACTCTTGACAATATGATATACATCCCAAACAGATAAATTGGAACCATCCTCAAAGGCTACATTCAAAATTCGATATTGGCGATAACCTGAAATCAATTGCTCAACACAGATTTGCACAAACGTAATTAAAAATAAGATAAAAAATACTAACCAACTCCTGAATTTACGTTGATAATTAGCAACAAACCACGCTTCAATACAAGTTCCCCAAATGTGGAACCGAGGGAACCATCCAGTCCAGACAATTTCCTTGGTAGTGGGATGGGAACTAATTGCCTGCATTGGACAAGAAACAATTAAGTCACCGTTAGTAAGCCACTCAATCTGTCGCCCTACATCACGACATTTTACCTCAACTAAGCCCCTATCCTCAGTGTCAAATACAGTTTTCCAAGATTTAGCAGAACCAAACCAAGGCCACTTCCATAATCGCACGTCAAATAATCTTTTTCGGGTACTTACCCAAAACAGTTTTGTCACCAAACGGGTATGGGAACATTTATGCCGTAACTGTTCCGGTAAATCTGACAAAACTGATTTCATATCAATAACTGGAGTTTCACCCCCACTAGCAGCAACTTGAGGGCAAAAAAATAATATATAAGCAGGTTTATCTGATGGGGAGTAAGATAATTCTGTATGACCAGAAATTGGCAGATAACTTGTTAATCCAGAAGCAGTCCAGACATATTCAGCAACTTTTTCACGCGGTGCCCCACCTGGATATTGATTTTGGAGATTCGGGAAAATACTCAATCCCACTTGTTGAAATTGTTCGGGAGTTTTTAGTTCATATCCTCGAATAACAATAGCCCCATAATTTGCCAAACTAGACTTTAGTTCATGTTGATAATTGTTGAGATAATCAAGTAAGGAATTAAAATCGCTGGCATCTTGTTTAGCAGTTATTGTATGAAAGTTTTGAGGTAATTTGTTATCGTCTTGATTAGGCTTCATTTTTATTGCCTTCTAAATACGTATCAAAAGTGACAAATGATGCATTATGTTTAATGCTTGTTGTGTACGAATAATGCGATCGCAAATATTCTATTACAAAGCTGAATCAAAAATTTGCTGTGCGGTTAAATTCAGTTGGGGTAATGTCTGGTACTGCTGCTTCTTCCTTAGTAATAGCGTGGGCGAGAATTGCCACATTTTGCCCGTAAAAAAAATACAAAATACGTTACTGTACCCGACGATGCTTTGCCCTCAACTCATAAATACCAGAGCGTAAATAATCTGCTGCTGGACGACGCAGTTCATACCCAGCTGCGGCAAGTAGGTTAACACATATCTTGCACCTTCTCAATAAGGGTAAGGTGGGCAATGCCCACCCTACGCTAAATCAAGGATTACAGACTCTAATTTTCTCAATAATCTTGTAGTGCAAGATATGAATTAATTCGTGCAACACAGTTTGCATATCCTTTGCTGTCTGACTGTAAAAGTTGTGTCAGCCATTCCAGGACTGGAACTTCCCCATCCTCAGAATATACGAAGATGCAGATGAAATAGGAAAAATCCGGCGTTGCTGAATGGAAGTATGATTTTACATTTTTCGATAGATTGAACAACGATTCTTTGCGTCTTTGCACGCCAGTTGCTTCAAGTCGGCGGAGCCGCCCAACGCACTGGCTCGTCTTTGCGTGAGATAAATTCATACCTGGATTCAGCAACGCCAAAAATCCTATTCTCAATTATTCAAAAAACCAGATTCAGTGATAACTGATTCTAAGGTAACCAAAAATCAGGCAAAATAGACTTACCCCATTGACGTAGAGTCTTATTAATCGTCCTGGCTACTTGAATATGTCCCTCATCTGCTTCCACAGGTAACACATTCGCCGCTTTACCCCCTCCCAAATAGTCAACCACCAAATTAGCAGCTTCCAAACCAGTCACATAAGCCTTTTCCTGTGCCCAAGAACCATGACGGGTGACTATCCAATCCCCACTCATAAATACATTCTCAAAGCTAGTTTTAGCTGGCAACATATGCTGATAGCTACCAGGGACAAAATGTGTTACCGCCTGAGGAAGACGAATCACACTGCTATCAATCACCTTTGCTTCCCGAAATCCCGGCACACAGGTTGTTAAGTCTTGATGAACCTTAGCAATTATCGCCTCATTATCTAAGGGTATTAACTGATTAGCATGGTAAAAATCTGCTTCAATTACTGAACCTGGCTCATCTTTATATTCATCATGTAAAGCATTTAAATCAAAGAAAGTCCATCCTGTGGTGTTATCAAAACCAAAACAGGCATTAGAAGGAAGGGGAACATCCACTTTACGATCAAACCATAACCGGGTAGCTAAAACATCGATCGCTCCCAAATTATTCACATTACAAAATTCCTGGCGACTCCGCAAACTAGGGGAATTGGCAATAATCTTTTTCATCCCCGTAATCCCCACAGCAAAAATAACCGCATCAGCATCAAAAACCCTGTCGCCACACACAACCCCCGTGGCTCGGTTCTGACTATCAGTAATTACATCCGTCACCCGTTGATTGGCTAAAACCTTACCCCCTAATTTTTCTATCCTTTCCACCCAAGGACGGAATATCTTTTCTCCCACGGTTCCCCGACACCACACCACATCAAAATCAGGTTGGTGTGCCAGGATAAAATAATAAAGCATCCCCAAGGTAGCAGCAGCAGAACACTGTTCTCCAGGGGCAAATAAACCCACTAATAACATGGGTTCAAACGCGTCCTTATACAATCTCGCAGAAACACCGAATGTTTTAAATAATTCCCTAGCACTGAGAAAATCGTAACGCCGCCAAGCATCATCAGAATTGTCAAAGTCAATCAGGGAGTAGAGTAGAGGTAATGCACTCAGGCGATCGCTTAATGGTAAACGTTGAAATTTTGTGTAGATAAAAGTACCTAAAGGGGTCGGTAATTGCGGTAAATGTTGAAAAATCGGTGATTCTACTTCCAAACCCGCCGGAGAATATTGAGACGAGCGTGTCCAACTGGTAAAAGGATTAATGCCTAATTCATTAATCAGGGCAAAAATATTTCTGTAAGGATGCCAAAAGCCATGAATACCAGCTTCTACCGAACGTCCTCCAGATGTCTTCCAACCCGCAACCAGTCCACCAGGATAGGAACCCGCTTCCAGCAGCGTCACATCATAGCCTTGCTGTGCTAAATGGTATGTTGCCCCTAAACCAGCCCAACCTGCACCCACAACTACCACTTTTTTGCCTTGTGACTCTCCTGACATTGTTACTCCCTGCCTATTTTGGTTTCTATTACAAAATGTAAAGCATTTATTAACATTATTCCAGGGAAGGCAGCAAGCATTATTAAGTAATTATTCGTGCAATTATAATCAAATATGCTACAAGAGTCGAAACATTGTGTAGATCCCCGACTTCTATCCTAGGAATTGCTACAACCTACGGATATTGATTCAGAAGTCGGGGATCTCTTACCTAGGGAGATATTTAGTTTATGTGTTCGCGTAGCGGCTCCCTCTGGGAGCATCGCCGTAAGGTGCTTACTTCGGAACATCCCTAGTATTTGAACTAGGTACAAGAATGATTGGCGAAGTAGGTTTACCAGAATTGTTTTGTGCTCGTTGCTTCCGCAACAACTCTTGCTGTCTTTTCTTAAATGCTGCCGCAGCTGAATCAATGGTTCCTTCACTTTGATAAGCATCCCAGCTTCTGTTTTTAAACTTGGCACAGTGAATTAGGTTAAATACATTGAAATTCTGACCGGTTGTAGTGCAGGGGTCATTGGCATTTTGGGAATCGAAGCCTCCTGGTTGGTTATCTACCTGGTTTAATTGAGCCAAACTAGGTTGGGGTGTCAACAAGGAAGCAAGGCTAATTCCAGCTACAGCTGCAACAACAAAGCGGGTAAGTGGTGAAAATACAGTTTTCATAGATTTTTGACCTGAAATTTTATACAAGTAAACAATGTTTTAAGGCAATGGAGAAAAGAATTAGATTTGTCTAGTTACTGGGGAATGTTTCTAAAAATTTAGGTACGGTAAGAGATTTGCGTATTTTGGTTGTTATAGTACAGTTTATATTATTGACCTAATTACCATTGTTTCAGTTTCCAAATAATGCTATTTTTGGAACTTCGTGCCAAGATGCACTAATGCATCTTTATTGTACCCAAACCAGGCATAATAATTGATTTACAAGGGAACACGGAAGAGGGAATAGGGAACAGGGAAGAGGGAATAGATATCTGAGATCCCCCATTATCCCCCTTTTCAAGGGGGACTTTTGTCCGGGAGCATCCCAAATATTAAATATTGTAGTGCGGGCCCCAAAGCCCGCATCAGATATCTAGGGAGCTTTCCAGCTCCCACTACATTAACTCGCAGTTTGAGTATAAACTTGATTATAGTAAGCTTGATATTCTTCTGAAAGTAAGGGTTGCCACCAGTCTTGATGGCTGAGATACCATGCTACAGTTAGACGCAAACCCTGCTCAATGGTTACAGAGGGTGACCAATCCAACTGAGTCTTCATTTTAGTGGCATTAATGGCATATCTGCGGTCGTGTCCCAGTCTATCTTTGACAAAGGTAATTAACTGATTGCTAGGACGTACTGGTAAATCTGTGGCTAATTCATCCATCAACTGGCACAACATTTGCACCAAATTAATATTTTCCACTTCGTTATTACCGCCGATATTATAAGTCTCTCCAGGAGTACCACGGTGAATTACCACATCCAGAGCGGTACAATGATCGCCTACATACAACCAGTCTCGCACATTCTTGCCATCACCATAAACCGGTAATTGTTTACCCATTAAGGTATTAATACACATCAGGGGAATTAACTTTTCGGGGAACTGGTAGGGACCATAATTGTTGGAACAATTAGTAATCATGGTTGGTAGGGAGTAAGTATGGAAATAAGCCCGTACTAAATGGTCACTACCAGCCTTGGAAGCAGAATAAGGACTATTGGGGGCGTAGGGAGTGGTTTCACTAAATGCAGGATCTTCTGGAGCCAGACTACCATACACCTCATCAGTGGATACATGGAGAAAACGATAGCTATCTGGGTAAGAATTATTTACCCAATGCTGTCGAAAAGCTTCTAGAAGATTCAAAGTGCCCACCACATTGGTTTGAACAAACGCACTGGGCCCCAAAATTGACCGATCAACGTGGGATTCTGCCGCAAAGTGGGCAATTGTATCAATTTTTTCGCTGGCTAATAACTCATCGACAATGGCGCGATCGCAAATGTCTCCTTCAACAAACCGAAAATTTTCCTTGCCCTCTAAAGTCGCCAGGTTACTGCGATTGCCAGCATAGGTCAAAGCATCTAATACTACTACTCGATCTTCAGGATAATTTTGACACCAGTGCTGAACGAAATTAGAACCAATAAATCCCGCACCACCCGTCACTAGTAATCGACGACTCATTCAATTGACTCCTTTGTCATATTTACTCATGCCACAGTTGTATCAAATTAACAGAACATACCACCACACTATTTGGAAATAAGGAGAGAAGGAGTGAGGGAGTGAAGGAGTGATGGAAGGAAGGAGTGAGGGAGTGATGGAAGGAAGGAGTGAGGGAGTGATGGAAGGAAGGAGTGAGGGAGTGATGGAAGGAAGGAGTGAGGGAGTGATGGAGGGAAGGAACTAGGTTTATCCCTCGTTGCAGGCACAATTTCTGCGGGGGATCGTCTTCAAAATGGAGGGTAGAGAAGTGATTTTTTCCAGTTATTTCGTTGTTTTTGATATTTCTGTAAATAAAAAATAAAAAAGGGGTTTGACCCTTTACCCCTAACCTGATATATTATGCTATGTAGATGCACCCTGATGATCTGGAGAGCTGCCCAAGTGGCTCTCTTTTTCCTATTTCAACTACCATACATAACCTGTCCTAAATTTCTAGATGTAATAGGCTGAATGTCTGCTAAGTAGAATCTTCTTTGAGCAGTAGGCGAGGGTTCAAATTTGATTTGTCCTTTGTCAGCCCACCTCCTTAGTATTTGAGATCAAATCCGTTTGCATCGGAATTATTACTTCCTTTCTCTTCTCTTGGCGTTCTTTGCGCCTACCCTAAGGGAAGCAGCTCCGCGTCTAAGGCGGTTTTATTATTCCAATGTCAACGGAAACGATATGAGTGGAGATGCCAAGCTCCTTAGCCGCCTCTCCTATGGTGATACTTGGCGGTGAAAATTTTTTCATTGGGACTGCGTTCTGACTGTTGCCTTCTGCTATACTTTCTCTTTTGCAGGTGGTACGATTCCACGTTGATTTAATTGGGCATCAATTCCTCTGAGAACTCGAAAATCCTCTTCTGGTAAAGTGCAGCTTTGATTATGTGCCTCTAAGAAGCAAAAAGCTTGTCTAAATTCATGGGGGGTAGCAGTAATTGGTGAGTCTAGGTGACAGGGAATAATGCGCTGAAAGTCCCATTGTGCCACCCTATTAGCCCAGTTGAGGGTTTCTCTAGGGGCGCGATTGAGAATTAAAGCCTGTAAAATTGGTGCTACGAACAAACGACCATCCCCCCGTAAGGCATGAAAAGAACGCTCCCAGTTTGGTTGCCATTGGAAGGGATATAATCCAAAATATGCCTTTGCAGAACGCTCTGGGGCTTGGAAGGCATTGCGGAAGACTTCACCCCACCTGGGTATTTCCAAGACGCTGGGACGGAAATACATGGCAAATAGGGCGATACGTTGCCATCCTTTGAGGCGATTGGCGCGGTTATCTATAATTGCATCGGTGGCTTTGTCCCTAGCGTGGAATAATAAGGGATATGGATCTAATTGAGCGATCGCTGGTGGTTCTGCGGGGATGGAAACTATGGTATCTGTCACCAACAAGCTACGGGAAGCCCGGTGAAAAAACCCCACCTCTGCAAATTTACCGGTTCCTAATTCAATGGTACCTAAAGTTGCATAATCAAACTCATCGCCAAAGGGCGCTTGATTGCTATCTGGTGGTAAAATATGGGTGCGTTTTCTCGGCAAACCCAACCAATTTATAGGTAAATCTACGGGAAAACTCCATTGATCTGGGGTAATGAATACCTGGGCTTGAGGGAACTTTCGAGCAAAGGGACCAACAAATACTTTATGTTCTAAGCCAGAAATTGTTGGTAATATAATATACTTTACATCACCATGTACTGCAACTAATTCTTCTAGTAAGCGGATGCATTCCTTAGTTGGTGCGATTGGTGCATAAACCAGCAATCCACCTGCATCTAGCTTGACAACAGTCATGCGGATAGGAACAACAACATAGAAAATACCCTGTAACTGATCGAAAGTCCAGATAGTATCCCTGACAACTTCCTGGCGAATGGTCCGTCGTCTACTGAATGGATAGATAGGTAAAGTGAACCAGAAGCGCCATGAAAAATCCTGGGGATTAGTTGTTTGCGTATTTACCACTTGTCCATCATCAGCCACTTTACGAACCCTTCCCAAATAACTAACGCTGCGTTTACTTCTCGGATATGGAAGTTTAGCAAATTGTCGGCAAAATAGTCTGCTTTTGTCTAACTGATGTGTATTGTTCGACGGGAGCAATGTTCATATCTTGATGTTAGCATAATTGGGCAGCCAATGCACACCCAGCCATGAAAAAAGATTTAAAGGTTAGACTTAGTCTTCGTATAACCCCTAAGAGAAAAGAGAAGTTAGAGCAGTACGCCACTGAGAATGATAAAACTATCACTCAAGTAATTGAGGAATTGATAGATACTTTGAGTGTACAAGGGAAGGAATGACTAGTAATATCGAATACTTTACGGTCTATACTCCAACTATTTTGCTGCTTATTTGATAATAATCTCATCATTGTATAATTAAGTCCACATGAATAATTTAGATTGTTTTTTAGGGGAACAATATATTTAAAGCTTTAATTTAAAATGATAAATGTATGCAATAAATAATACATTGAACATTTTGTGTTTATAGAGAATTATTGTCTTGATCCCAATAATATATTTCTAAAATTTTTTGGTTATTTATTTGTTTTTGGGAAGATATATTGTATTTTAATTCATCATAAATACTCACAAACTTCATCTCCAAAAATATGGACATGAAAACGCTGCGCCTGTATGATTTTTTACCGTCTGGTAATGGCTATAAGATACGTCTTTTGCTGACACAAATTGGTATGCCTTTTGAGAGAATAGAGATGAATATCTTAAAGGGAGAGACTCGCACTCCAGAATTCTTAAATAAAAATCCCGTCGGTAAAATTCCCTTGTTGGAAATTGATTCTGGAAAATATTTATCTGAGTCAAATGCCATACTAGTTTATTTGAGTGAAGGAACGGAATTTTTACCATACGATCGCTTTTTCCGGGCACAGGTTCTACAGTGGCTATTCTTTGAGCAGTACAGCCACGAACCTTTTATTGCTAAATCCCGTTATTGGATATCTATTCTGGGTAAACCAGAGGAATACCGTCAATTAATAGAACAGCAACGGGAACCCGGATATGCAGCATTGACGGTAATGGAGAACCATTTACAAAATCATCTATTTTTTGTAGATGAGCGTTATACCATCGCTGATATTAGTTTGTTTGCTTACACCCATGTGGCTCATGAGGGTGGATTTGATTTACACAAGTTCCCAGCCATTCAAAAATGGATAGAAAGGGTTAAAAATCAGCCCAGTCATATCAGAATAAATGATGAGAATTTAGTCTCCTATGACTTCCCAATCTCTACGGGAACATAAGTGTCAATACTACTCGGTTAAGCATTTTGAGTTGGTGAACTTGGTTTGGGGAAAAGGTTAAAAGGTAAGGGTTAAAGGGTAAGGGTTAAAGGTTGTTTGTTCTACCTCTTCCCTCCACTTTTCCCCCTTAACCGACAAGTATGGGGAGGTAAACTAGGGTGAGCGAAAAAGACTGTGGCCAAATAATAAGTATTTTGGCTCTCTCACACATTTTTTCGTTCACCTGGTAAACCAATCAAATTGTCTTAGGCTTTAAGAGTAGTGCTATATTCACCCTAATTGAAAGTTACCATTGAAAAGTTACCATTGAGGAGAAGAAGAGATTAAATCTATGATTAATTCCTGGGGTAAGGGACGAGAAAATAGATATCCCTGGGCATAATCACAATTTAAATTTCTCAGTTGAGCCAACTGTTCGGGGGTTTCTACCCCTTCTGCGATCGCGGTCATCCCCATAGAATGAGCAATCCCAATCATGGCAGGTACTAAACCCATATTTTCCTGATTCTCTTGCATTCTTTTGACAAAAGTTTTATCAATCTTTAGAGAATTAAAAGGAAAGCTATGTAGGTAACTTAAGGAAGAATATCCCGTACCAAAATCATCCATAATTAAATTAATTTTACGCTCTTTTAATTGATACAAAATATTTTTAATCGCTATACTATTTCCCATAATTACACTTTCTGTAATTTCTATTTTCAAATATATAGGATTAATTTTTGTCTGTTCAATAATTGAATCTATTTGTGAAATTAAATCTCTTTGAGAAAATAGACGAGCACTGAGGTTGACACTAATACATAAAGAATCATCAAGTAATTTTTGTTCGTACCAAGTAGAAATAGTTTCACAAGCTGTTTGCAAAACCCAAAGATTAATTTGATTGATTAAACCAATTTCCTCAGATGCAGGGATAAATTCTATGGGAGATACTAAACCCCGAGTAGGATGTTGCCAACGCACTAATGCCTCAAGCGCAGTAATTTTACCTGTACTCAAGGAAACTATAGGCTGATAAAAAACTAAAAATTCTTGCCGTTCTACAGCCCTTCTCAAGTCATTTTCTAATTGTAAAAGTTTAATTGCCTCTTGATACATGATTGGATCGAATACATGATACCTTGCCCTTCCTAGAGCTTTGGCTCGATACATTGCCGTATCTGCATCTCGTAACAAATATTCTGGCTTTTCGTAATCGCGACTGCCCCAATTAATACCAATACTGGCATTCATGAATACTTCATATCTAGATAATTTAAAAGCTATCGATAATTTTTGTAATATTTCTTCAGCAAGAATAATAGCTGAATTAATATCTGTAATATTTTCTAAAATAATGCCAAATTCATCTCCACCTAATCTAGATAAAGTATCAAATGGACTTAGAGATGCTTGCAAACGTCGGGCGATCGCTACTAGTAATTCATCTCCTACCAAATGACCTAGAGAATCGTTGATCACCTTGAAGCGATCGCAATCTAAAAATAAAACGGCAAATTTATAACTAGATTCTTCCTTGGCTTGCTGTAGCGCTTTTTCTAATTTTCTAATAAATAACACTCGGTTAGGTAAACCCGTAAGAGAGTCATGAAGTACTATATTTAGTAACTTTGTTTGTAACTCCTGACGAATATTGACCGAATTTTGTAGTTCTTTCAGTGCATTTTCTAGGTCTTGAGTACGTTTTTTGACTCTATTTTCTAATTCAGTATTGAGTTGTAAGATTTCCATTTTTGCCCTTCTCAATTCTAGGTGATTATTTATCCTCGCTAGAACTTCTTCAAAGGCAAAAGGCTTACTTATATAGTCTACACATCCACTATTAAATGCTTTGACTTTATCAAAAACATCATTTAATGCGCTGATGAAAATTATGGGTATATCAGCAGTCAGCTGCCATTTTTTTAATTGATGACAAATTTCATAGCCATCTATATCCGGCATCATAATATCTAGTAAAATCAAATCTGGCAATTTAGTTTTACACATATCTACCGTCGTTTGCCAGTTCAAAGCTTCACGGACATTATAATCATGGCGATGTAGAAGTGAAAATAATACTCGCAGGTTATCTGGTTTATCATCAATCACTAAAATATCTGGTTGAATTTGATTCATACTGGGTTTACTATGGGGTAGATATTATTATCATTTCTCTATATATTCTCAAGCTGATGTTTTTCTGTTTTTGCTAGCGACATTAAATATAAATACATGATTAATTAAGCAAATAGAGATACTTTCAGCTGCACATTTAATTGATTGCATAAGTCAGGGAAAATACTCAGGTACCAAGGGAAAATATTTTTACCTCAAACCTTTTCTATTTCCCCCCTTGCAAAATTATATTTTTACAAGAGGCTTATTTATTATACAATGATATACTTGTATCAAATTTTATATTAGTTATGTCAAGAGATATTAACGCCTCAGTTCAATACATATTATGATTTTCTATGATATTTCATATGTATATTGAGAAAGTTAGTCAGGTGTTTAGGTTGTGATTCAACAACTGATATCTTGCATGCCTCATATTAATACTGATTTTTGATGTTATTAATAAACATATATTTTTATCTTTGAAAGACAATAGAATTATTTTCTTGACTGGCAATCGCTAATTCTTTAATGCCACATACAAAGGGCAAAGCAGCGCATCAGTACTTCCCAGATTTATCTGTGGAATTAATTGAAAATTTAACATTTTTGACTAATAACTTCTTCGTTATTTTCCCTTAAATAATTATCTCAACCCTATCTCCAGTTGATAAGACATGGGATGTTGTCAATGGGGATATTCTAGTATTTACACTCAGCTGATAAAAATGATTGAAGCGAGATTGATTCACCCAGGGAGGTAGAGTTTTTTGGCGTTGGGAAACGAATATTTGTTGAAAATAATTGTCAGCTTTACCTGTGTCGGGGTTTCTGGTTGGTACTATACAACGCTGGCAGGGATTAATTCCCAAAAACAGCACATCTCCAATGCGAAAAGATAAGGTGTCTCCAGTTTCTGTGAATAATCTATCTTCCCAAAATGCTGGCACGCCGTCAATCTCTAAATTGGCACGTATGCGACGACGCATCTGTTCTATGCTCACCCCAGGGAACCAAGAAGCGACTTCTGCCAAAGTGGCAGTGCTAATAATTGTGGGTCCTGGTGATTTGGTATCATCAGGAAATCCCATCACATTATTATTCCCTACTCGCACTGTCAACCCCAAAAAATCGCTGAAAACCTCTGTTAAGGCTTTCCTATCTAGATGTAGATGAAAAGTGTTTGCAATTGGATTGCCTGGAATTTGTAAGGAGACAGTTTGCTCGTCTAGGTGGAAATAGGAGCGTATTAAATGAATTTTTGGATTACGCTTACCATTGATAAACTTATTTTGGGGATCAAAAAGGGCAAACTGGCGATCGCATTTTAATGCACCACTAGGAAGAACTTGGGTTTGAGATACTTCTACCCCATCCAATGATTTAATTGGGTAGAGGATGATTTTGGCTAGGTAAGGCATCAATTGGGGACTGACAAATCAAAAAAACCCTCGGAATGCAAGGAAGCTCTCAGCAGAGGGATAAAGTAAGTAGTTCAAGTCGGTGAAATTGGAGAATTTATTTTTTGGTGTTCCCTGATATTTTCATCGACTCGATCCAAATATTAAAGATAAGTTTTGATACTTGGAGTATGCAAGCTCATATCTGCTGTTCCAAGTTACTTAATCTACCTATTTTTTTGGATATACTGGTGATTTATCAATCCCACCAATATTATTTAAAGGCCAGAAACGCAGTATGGCACGACCAATAATATTCTCACGGGGGACTACTCCCCAGCAGCGACTATCATAGCTACTACCACGGTTATCTCCTAGCACTAAGTATGAGCCGGGGGGAATGGTTTGGGATTGTGAAAGGAAGGGTGGTTGCTGTCCGGATGTGCATACCTCCACTGAGGTTTTTTGGGGAGATGCAAGATATTTTTTTTCTGGTAACGGCTTATTATTGATGTAAACTCTGCCTTGTTTGAGTTCTACCTTTTCTCCAGGCAAACCAATAATCCTCTTAATAAAAGCATCTTGATATTGTTCTTTTTGTAACTCTTCTGTGGGTGAAAATACTACAATATCTCCCCGTTTTGGTTTAGTAAAGTTGTAACTGAGTTTATCAACAATAATTTTGTCTGCTTCCCACTGGTTAGGGGTTCCATGTAAAGTCGGTTCCATAGAGCCAGAAGGAATCCACCTGGCTTCGGCAACAAATGTACGAATTCCGAGGGCGAGTATGATACTTAACCCAATGGTTCTAACGAGTTCTCCCATCCAGGAATTATTCGGTTGTGGGCTAGAGTTATTATTATCAGACACTTGGTTTTGCATGAAAATAGTCAATTAAAGGCACAGTATACAGGTATTTAACTGAACTGACCCCAGTGGGGGTACCATATCTATTGATCTTAACCTTGCCAACTGATTTTATCAGGCATAGGGCGATCGCTTATACCATTTTGGATTTTAGATTTTAGATTGTAGATTGAGAATTACCGTGTGTGCCTAAGTTCTACAAATCCATCTGTCCCATTTTGTGTTCAAATTGGTATTATCTTCCTAGATATCTTTATTTCATATCTGGGTTATTGAAAGCACCCCACAAGGGGAAGTAATAAGTAATAAAGAATTAAATCCCCTCGCTATGAATGAAAGAAAATAAAGTTTTTTGTCAGTAGCCGCAAAAATTGACTGCTGCCTATGCAACCAAGTTTAACCTATAAGCATAGTTATTGATTAAGTCAGGCTGTTGTCTGTAAAGTTTTAAACCCATGTCATTGCCTAATAGTTTGCTAATTCGTCACGCTCGCATTGTCTTACCCAATGGTGAATTCATGGTTGGAGATGTGTTAACGAGCGATCGCTCAATTGTTGAAGTTGCCGCAAATATCTCTACAACAACACCAGTTACAGAAATTGACGCAACCGGGTTAACTTTGTTGCCAGGGGTAATAGATCCCCAGGTACACTTCCGAGAACCGGGTTTGGAACATAAGGAGGATTTGTTTACAGCTACCTGTGCTTGTGCTAAAGGAGGAGTAACTTCTTTTCTGGAAATGCCCAATACCCGTCCCCTGACCATTAACCAAGGGGCTTTGGATGATAAACTACAACGCGCCCAAAATAAGTGTTTGGTTAACTATGGCTTTTTTATTGGCGCGTCGGGGGATAATACGGAAGAATTGCTAGCAGTTAACCCCACCCCAGGGATTAAAATTTTCATGGGTTCCATGCGGGGGGGACTACTAATAGATAACCCAGAAATTTTAGAATCTATATTTTCCCAAGGGAAGCGGTTAATTGCCGTTCACGCCGAAGACCAAGCTAGAATCAATCAACGACGACAGGAATTTGCCGACATTCACGATCCTGCCGTTCATTCCCAAATTCAAGACAATCAAGCTGCCCTGTTAGCAACCCAGTTAGCATTAAAGCTGTCTAAAAAATATCAGCGTCGCCTGCATATTCTGCATATGTCCACAGCAGATGAAGCAGAGCTATTGCGTCAAGATAAACCCAGTTGGGTGACAGCAGAAGTAACACCCCAACATTTATTCTTAAATAGCAGCGCCTATGAAAAAATGGGCACCTTGGCGCAGATGAATCCCCCCTTGCGATCGCCCCATGATAATCAAGTGCTCTGGCAAGCTTTGCTGGATGGGGTAATTGATTTTATTGCTACAGACCATGCACCCCATACCCTAGAGGAAAAAGCCCAGGAATACCCCAAAACCCCCTCAGGAATGCCCGGTGTGGAAACCTCCCTACCCCTAATGTTAACCACAGCTATGGAGGGACGTTGTACCGTGGCTCAAGTGGTGAATTGGATGTCTACAGCCCCTGCCAAGGCATATGGTATTCCTAATAAAGGAGCGATCGCCCCTGGTTATGATGCTGATTTAGTCTTGGTAGATTTAAATACCTACCGTCCGGTGTTACGCCAGGAGTTATTAACTAAGTGTGGGTGGAGTCCCTTTGAAGGTTGGGAGTTCACTGGCTGGCCTGTGTATACCATTGTTGGTGGTCAAGTAGTATACGCCAATGGCAAGGTAAATACAGAGGTGCGAGGAAGAGCTTTGGAGTTTGGAGGTTAGATTATTAGAGTATCCCAATTTTTCACAAAATTATCGTAGTGGGAGCATCTTGCTCCCTTTATATAAAACGGGCAAGATGCCCGCACTGCAAATTTAAACATTTGAACTCATAACTTGCACCATTCTCAACTAGCCCAAATGTCCGCCTCGGAATCAATTCCGAGGCTCAAAGACAAAGTCTGATAAATCAGACTGGGTAAGCAATGAGAGTGCTTTGAAACTGATAACTTGCACCATTCAAGGGCAAGAGCCAGAGGCTCTATATTCTAGTTATCAGGTTCAGCCTGGTAACTAGGGGAAGGAGGCTCTGCCTCCTGTTCTTGGAATTGGTGCAAGTTGTTAGGTTGAACGAAGTGAAACCCAACAGCAAGTAGGTTTTTGTTAGGTTGAGGTACTACATAATTGTACTTAAATCTAAAACAAATCCGGGTAATATATTTTCTCCTGATAGAGTTGCGGGATTATCTAAAACTTCCACATCTCTACCAGGACGATAAATTTCTACGCGCTTTGTTTTTGGATCAATCAACCAACCCAAACGAGTACCATTAGCAATATATTCCCGCATTTTTTCCTGAGTTTTCCCTAGGGAATCACTGGGAGAACACAATTCCACCACAAAATCAGGACACAGGGGTAAAAATTTCCGTCTTTGTTCTTGGGTTAAGGCTTCCCACCGTTCAATGGTAATCCAAGAAGCATCAGGGGAGCGATTTGCACCATTAGGAAGTTTAAAACCACCACTAGAGTCAAAGGCTTTTCCAAGGTTATTTTGACGACTCCAGCCTTGAACTTGATAGGCTATTTCAATATTACGGTTGCTAGTTTCTCCTCCAGTTGGTGCCATTATAATTAATTCCCCTGATGCTGTGCGTTCAAACTTCCAGTCGCGGTTGTTTTGACACAATTGCCAAAATTGTTCGTCGCTGAGGTCGATTGTTAATTCTAGGTTATTAGGTAAGGTGACAGGAGGTGCATTCATCATTTTTTCGGGATATCTGGTAGTAATTATTTTCGTCCATAGAAAAATTTTCAGATTTATTTCTGTTCTACTTCAGTTTCTGGCTCAGTATATTTACATAAAACATTTAGCCCTATTTTTAAAATATACAACACGATAATAGTTGCGATCGCAGGATCGATTGGTAAGGCTGTCAGGGTACACAGTGAGACGATTAAACCTGTGAGTAAGGGTGCGCTGCCGGGGTTTTTGGTATATTCTTTGAATTGGGAACTTAAACCTTCTTTACCACAGATATCGGTGCGGATTTCGTTGAGGGTTAGTTGTAACAAAGATTTGCCTTTACCATAATCTTGTCTGCCAAATTTTTCTTGCCAAAGCTCATCAAAGCTTGTTTCTAAATCACCGTTATTTTGGGTGAGGATAGAAAGGGCTTTTTGTGCAGATTCGTTATTTTGTAAAAGTTGTTGGGTAGCTTGGATTTCGCTAGGTGTTAATTGAGTATTCATATATATTTTGATGTATGTTTTGTTTGTTTATAGAACAAAATAATATTACCTCACCCCCATCCCCTCTCCTTAATAAGGAGAGGGGTGCCCGATAGGGCGGGGTGAGGTTTTATTTTTCACTTCATTCATTTTATTTATTCAGGATTTATTATTTCTTGAATTAACTGTTGGGGAGTCAGGCTGTAGGTTGGGTGGAGCGTAGCGTAACCCAACATAATTTTTGAATTCCACTGCATTACCAGAATGTAACGAGAGGGTGAAAGCCCCTGAGAAAGAGCAACACAGTTGGGTGTTTCGTGCTTCAGACAGGGGATGAAACCCGAGACG
>JASJDS010000248.1 GCA_030065055.1 Calothrix sp. MO_192.B10 | reverse complement strand
GCAGCAAAAAGCGTTTGCCGGGGAACTCGTTAGGCGAGCAGTTAAACCTGCTCGATGTAGATCAGATAGTTAATCCTAACTTCTAACTATCTGAATCCCACTCCCTTTAGGGGTGGGAGTAGTCAATCACGATGCCACCGCGTTCCTTCCTTGCTATCAATTAAGGTAATTCCTTGTGCTTTGAGGTCATCACGAATGCGATCGCTCTCTGCGAAGTTCTTATTTTTACGTGCTTCCTGCCTTTGCTCAATTAATGCCTCAATTTCTGCATCACTTAAACCATCAATAATACTAGTTTCCTCCTCTGCTTGAGCTTCTAAACCCAATACCTGAGCCAATGTAACTAAAGTATGCCATTGTCTATGTAATTCTTCTGATGGAATCTTCGTTTGACCTTCATGCACCAAGATATTACCCTCACGGCGGAGTTCCTTGGCTAACTCAAACAACACCGCCAAACCCGTGGGAAAATTAAAGTCATCGTCCCCTGACTTTTGAAATCTTTCTACAATTTCCGGGATGAGGGGTGGAGAATCTTGCTGCCAACCGAGTTGTTCCCCGTACTGGGAATCAAACAACAAACCTTCCTTGAGAGTTTTCCAGCTATTTTCCGCCGTTGCGATCGCTTCATCGGTAAAATCTAGAGGCTTACGGTAATGAGCTTGCAATACAAACAACCGTACCGCCATTGGCTCCACAGGTTGGGGATGCATAGACCATTTTCCATCCAGCAAATCCCGGATAGTAATGAAATTCCCCAAAGATTTGGACATTTTCTGTCCATCCACCATCACCATCCCATTGTGCGTCCAGTAACGAGCTAAGGGCTGATTCATAGCTGCTTCTGACTGGGCAATTTCATTTTCATGGTGAGGAAATATCAAGTCTCCCCCACCACCATGTATATCAATACTTTCACCCAACCTGGAGCGAATCATTGCCGAACATTCAATGTGCCATCCCGGACGACCCTTACCCCAAGGAGAATCCCAAGCAGGTTCCCCCGGTTTTGCGGATTTCCACAGGGCGAAATCAAAGGGGTGCTGCTTTTTATTACCTTCAGTATCTTCAGCATCAACCCTGCCACTAGCCCCAGCTTGCATATCTTCTAGTTTTCGCCCCGAAAGTTTTCCATAAGTAGGAAAACGTTCTACTCTGTAGTAAACATCACCATTGACAGTGTAGGCAAAATCCTTGGTTTGCAAATCTTGAATTAGTTGCTGAATTTCGGGAATATGTTCCGTAACTCGGGGATACTCATCCGCATCCTTCACATTTAACCGCCGTATGTCCTCAAAATACTCATCAATAAAGCGATTTGCTACCGCTTCCATTGTGGAACCCGTTTCTTTGGCACGGTTGAGGATTTTGTCGTCAATATCAGTAAAATTTTGAATGTACCGTACTTCGTAACCACGCCACTGTAAATATTGGCGAATGGTATCCCAGACGATGTAAGAACGAGCATGACCCAAATGGCAATAATCATACACTGTCACGCCGCAGCAATACATCTTAACTTTTCCCGGTTCGATTGGTTCAAAAGGCTCCTGGCGACGGGTGAGGGTGTTGTAAACTATCAGGGTCATAACCAAATAAGTCTCAAATACGGAGATTAAGCAATAATAGATTTAAGCGACTGGGATAAAATACCAGCAATCCCTATGCTAGAGTTTTCTGGACTCTGTGCGCTACACTCTTAGATTTAATTTTTTGATAGCAGCACTATGCAATCAGCAGTTACTTCCGATTCTCAAGCAATGGATGCCCCCAAACAGGGCTTACCAGTGACGATTATCACCGGATTTCTCGGTAGCGGTAAAACAACCCTCCTTAATCATATCCTGAGCAATCAACAGGGTTTAAAGACCGCTGTTTTAGTGAATGAATTTGGCGAAATTGGCATCGACAATGAGTTAGTTGTCTCCACGGATGAAAATATGGTGGAGTTGAATAATGGTTGTATTTGCTGCACCATTAACGACGATTTGGTGGATGCAGTTTATAAAGTTTTAGAACGGGACGAAAATATAAATTATTTGGTGGTAGAAACCACTGGACTTGCCGATCCTTTACCAGTAGCATTGACATTTTTAAGTACGGAGTTGCGGGATTTAACCCGTCTGGATTCTATCGTTACCATGGTTGATGCGGCAAACTATAGTTTAGATTTGTTTAATTCCGAAGCGGCTCACAGTCAAATTGCCTATGGCGATGTGATTGTTCTCAATAAGGCTGATTTGGTGGATGAAGGGGATTTAGACCTGTTAGAAGTTAAAATTCGGGATGTGAAGGAAGGTGCGAGAATTCTCCGCACTACTAATTCTCAGGTTCCCTTACCTTTAATTCTCAGCGTGGGTTTATTTGAGTCAGAGAAGTATTATGACGCAGAAGAAGCTCACACCCACGAACATCATGAACATCATGACCATGATCATTCTGAATGTGGTCATGAGCACGATCATGATCATCACCATCACCACCATCATAACCATGATCATCACCATTCCCACCATTTGGAAAATGATGGTTTTACTTCCATATCTTTCGAGAGTGATAAACCTTTGTCAATTAGGAGGTTTCAGTATTTCTTAGATAACCAATTGCCAGAGACAGTGTTCCGTGGTAAAGGAATTATGTGGTTTGACGAAAGTCCCAAACGGCATATTTTCCACCTTTGCGGTAAACGCTTTACTTTGGATGATGATGAGTGGAAAGGAGATAAGAAAAATCAGCTGGTGTTAATTGGTCAGAATTTAGACCACGCTCAATTATACGAGCAATTAGAACACTGTGTTTGTCTTCCTTCCGTCAATCGTGCTAAAGGATTTGGAAAATAAGGTGATGGTTGATGGTTGTTAGTTGTTAGTTGTTAGTTGATGATTGATAGTTGATGGGGTGATAAGATGATGAGAAAAAATTTGTCCCCTTGTCTCCCCACACTTGCCACAGTTGCCACACTCCACACTCCCCTGTCATGCGTGTAGTCGTCCAAAGAGTAAAATCATCACAAGTCACAGTTGATGGTGAAGTGATTGGCAAAATCGGGCGAGGACTAAACTTACTCGTTGGTATTTCCGATCGCGATACCGAAACTGAGCTAGACTGGATGGTACGTAAGTGCCTAGAATTACGGCTATTCCCAGAGTCACAAGGCAATAGTCGCTGGCAAAAATCTATACAAGAAATTCAGGGGGAATTACTAGTTATTAGTCAATTTACCCTCTACGGTGATTGTCGTAAAGGTCGTCGCCCTTCCTTTGACCGTTCTGCCAATCCCCAAGTGGCAGAAGACCTATATAATAGCTTTGTTGACAAGTTACGCAGCAGTGGCTTAAAGGTGGAAACTGGTCAATTTGGAGCAATGATGGAAGTTGCGATCGCTAATGATGGACCTGTCACTTTAATATTAGAAAAATAAATATACACCGAACCAATCATATATTCAATTGGTCAATAGGTACTAAATGATGAGAGAATGTTAGTTTAACCATTACAAAACTTTAAGATTCTTCATCATGGCAAAGATCCAGTTTTCTAGAGGTGTTGACGAAACAGTAGTTCCCGATGTACGCTTGACGCGATCGCGCAGTGGTGATACTGGTACTGCAACATTTATTTTTCAAAATCCCAATGCCTTGGATGCCAATAGTACCGAAGAAATCACTGGTATGTACATGATTGATGAGGAAGGAGAAATTGTTACCCGTGAAGTTAAGGGTAAGTTCATCAACGGCAAGGCAGAAATCATAGAAGCAATTTATTTAATGAAATCTGCTGAGGAATGGGATCGGTTTATGCGGTTTATGGAGCGATATGCAGAAGAACATGGTTTGGGATTAAGCAAGTCTTAGAGGGTGTTTATTAATAAAATATTAAGTAGGGTGTGTTACGGCTTAATAGGTATTTCGGATTGTTCATCAGATTTTTACCAGTAACGCACCTGCTCCCGATGGTGCGTTAGCTCCCAAGCATAACGCACCCTTTATGAACACCCTCTTAGGGAATTAGTAGTCAGTAGTCAGTAGTTCTGCTATACAAAACTTGGCTAAACTTATTTAAGCTTCACCATTCAACTAGAAGTAATTTCTAGAGGGTCTGCTTCCTGCTTCTGTCAAGGGAGTCGGCTCCTTCTTGTCCACAGGTGTAAATTCGGGTGTAGCCCACCCTACTAATGGCGAATACTAGTAAGACTTGGAGAAACTTTTAGTTAATAGGTAACTAAGGTTTGCTAACCTTTCAGTAGTTAGTCTTGGTTTTCGACTTACTATAGCGAGTATACCGCAAATTTTGACTAAGTTTAGCAAAATCTACATAAGTTTTTGGTTATTTAGTATAGCTCCTTATCTTTTCTGGCTACTCTATTTACATTCAATAATTGAATCATTTTAGAAGTTGCTGATGTCAAACCTTCCCCATCCAGATACATCAGGGATTAGGGTAAACTGTGCCGTTATCACCGTTAGCGACACCAGAACCCCAGAAACAGATAAAAGTGGTCAACTAATTCAGCAATTACTTGACCATGGTAATCATACCGTAGGAGAGTACGGCATCTTACCTGATGAACCAGACAAAATTCAACAACGGTTAGAAATTCTGGGTAAAAACCCAGGTATAGATGTTGTAATATTTAATGGTGGTACGGGGATTGCCCCCAGGGATACTACCTATGATGCCATTGAGAAATTACTCGAAAAAGTTTTACCTGGATTTGGAGAAGTGTTTCGCTCCTTGAGTTATCAAGAAATTGGCTCCCGTGCGATCGCATCCCGTGCAGTTGCTGGGGTATATCGAGGGAAGTTAATTTTTTCTCTCCCTGGCTCTAGTAATGCTGTGCGGCTAGCAATGGAAAAATTGATACTGCCAGAGTTAAACCATTTAGTTAGTCAATTAGGCAAAAAATCGTAAATTTGGCATTACGAAACAATTTAGCAAGTAAATTCACATCTTGCACCACAGAATTATTGAGAAAATTAGAGTCTGAAACCATTAATATCTCTTAACCCACCTATTGCTCAGTAATGGCTCAATGCTTAGTTTTGGGGGATAGTAATTAGAGATTGGGTGTTAATATGGCTGCCTCTACCCCCTTTTAACCTAGGATAATACATGGTGCTATTCATTAGAAGGTGGATTATGAGGGTACATACTTCAACTATTGAGGAAAGAGTTAAAGATTACATTTCAACCAACTTTACAACCTCTAGAGAATGGGAGTCTGTTTACGGTTATAAACAACGGCTTACTCGATGTGTTGGGTATTGTTATGAGGCTGAGTTAGCCGTGTGGTTTGAAGAAATGGGATACAAAATAGCTTATTTAAAAGACTCAAAAAGACTTTTAGTTAAGGCGAAATTAGGAAAATATCGAAAAGTGGAACCAGATTATTGGCATGATATGTACCCAGACTGGGATGTACACCGCGAACTACCAGAGGAGTATGGCGTGGGATTACTGCCAGAAAAAATCCATCGTTACTTTCCGCGTGATGAATATTAACTTTTTCGTCTATTTTTAACTATTGCAAGATGTCATCATACAGACTTTTCTAATTATCTTTTTTTCCTCCTTCTTCGCGCTCTACCCTACCCTTCGGGAAGCCACTGCGTGTCTACGGGAAGCCACTTCGTGTCTAACGCGTCTTCGTGGTTAATTTATATGCCTAGCAAAGTTAACTTGCCAGAGTACTAGTATCACATTGCTGTTAGGATATTTGTGTAGTTGCACCAAAGTGTAGTAATTGGTTGCGCTTCTCGTCCCACATCTGAAATTTGGGATAATTATTAAATTGGAAGTCCTTTATTCTTGACTCATTATCTGGGGTGCATCCCAGTTTTTATTTTGCATCAAAAGAATAAATGTCATTGCGTAAAGCCTACGGCATAGCTGCGCTTACCGCGTAGCGTGCGCGAAGTGCTCACGCAACGAAGTGAAGCGAAGCATAAGTCCTAAGTCCCTCCGGGACGACCTTCGGTACGGACACGCTCCGCGAACGCAAAATCTTCAACTCAGAACTAGTCCATGCGATTGCTTCGTCGTTCCTCCTCGCAATGACGTACAAAAAAGTGGGATGCTCCCCATTATCTGTAGCTTGAATTTAGGAAGTTGGTATAATTTTCCCATGATTGATATGGGGAGGATATTTGGGGGATAATACCTGGGTAGTTCACGAGTACTCAGCTAAAGGCATGAATACCCCTTTAACTGAATAACCCAGCTTTAACGCTGACGCTCGCGTATCATCTTAGTAATATGCTTCCAACGTTTCTTGGTATTAAGATTACCCTTTTGGTCTTGTTTGCTGACAAGATATGCTTGTTCCTTTTGCAGCTTTTGGTAACTGAAAAGCCTAGAAGCATCGAGCTTACCAGACTCCACAGCTTCCCTGACAGCACAACCCGGTTCCCTACTATGCTGACAATCACGAAAGCGACACTGTTGTGCCAAAGTTTCAATATCTGCAAAAGTAGTTTGCAAAGCTGACTCACCGGACCAAATTTGTAATTCTCGCATTCCCGGAGTATCGATAATTAAACCACCATTAGGTAGTAAAATTAACTCCCGATGGGTAGTTGTATGCCTACCTCGACTGTCATCTTTGCGTACTGCTTGCACTGCTTGAACCGCTTCACCTAGTAACTGATTGGTAATAGTGGATTTTCCCACCCCCGAAGAACCCAACAAAGCTACAGTTTGTCCCCTTTGCAAGTAAGGTTTGAGAGCATCCAACCCTTGATTTTGGGCAGCACTCAACAGGATAATTGGTACACCAAGGGCAATAGCTTCCACTTCAGCCATGTACTGTTCAATACAGTCGCATACATCCGCCTTATTTAAGATAATGACCGGATTTGCACCACTTGACCATGCCAAAATTAGATAGCGTTCAATTCTTCGAGGATTAAAGTCTCCATCTAATCCCGAAACTAAGAAAACTGTGTCAATATTAGCAGCAATTGTTTGAGCTTCCGTTATATTCCCCGCACTTTTACGGGAAAATTGACTCTTCCTGGGTAAAATATCGTGAATTACTGCTCTTGCTTCATCTTTTCTGAGCTTGACTACCACCCAATCGCCTACTGCTGGAAACTTGTGGTTTTCAGTTATCAGATTGCGTAACTTACCGCTAACTTCCGCCGCAAACTCTCCCTCTTGATTGTAGAGGATATAGGTATTTCGATGAGCGATCGCTACCCTAGCAACAACAAAATTTTTGTGTGCATAGGACTCAAAGCTGCGAGCAAAAAAATCACTCCAGCCTAAACAATCTAAGTTCATTGTGATTCCTCAATGTGTGCTGATGATTTTGCACAAGGTTTCACAGAGGAATTTATATTTATATTCCCAAAGCCTAGAAGACTAAATCAATCTCTCTGCGCCTTGTGTCCTTTGTGTGGTGAGAGGCAAATCAACCCGGACGGCTAATAATGCAGTCATAATTTAATCTCCTCAGGTATTTGATGAAGCTATGGATACTTCTACTTTAACGAATTCCAGATGAATCGATCGCTTTGCTTCAAAAAAAGTGATGAGGTGATGGGGTGATGAGGTGATGAGAACAAATTTGTCCCCTTATCTCCCTTTATCTCCCCTTATCTCCCCACACTTCCCACACTCCCCACACTTCCCATCTCCCTACACTCCCCATCTCCCCACACTCCCCTATCCCTCTCAATTGATGATTGCTCTCGATTACTGAATTGATGCTCTAGGGGAACATTCCGCAAAGCCATAATTACCAAAGCGACCTTTGTATCATTTTTTGATACTCAGAGATGAAAAATGGTTCAGGAATAGTAAATTAACGAGTTGTATAAAAAAAAATAAAGCCAAAAAAAATACATATGCAAATTATCCTGCTACAATCTGGCAGCATCAAAAATCATCAGAGGTGAAAATGAGACGCGATAAACTTTCTCCCGGCTTATTGTTGGCATTTGAGGATTATCAACAGGAAGGACAGGAGGGTTTAACCACCCACAAGCGATCGCTAGGTATTGTTTCTGCCACCAGCGATCTCAAGCCAACCCGTAGTGTCGTTTTTATCTACTGCGACGAACAAGCTGACCTCAGCCATCTCTCACAGTATGGTATTCGTATTAACCAAAATACCGGTAGTGTGAGGACAGCATTTTTACCACTAGAAAGCTTAGATGCTTTATCTGAAGACCCAGCAATTCACCGAATTAAGCCATCGCGCAAACTCCATGCTCATATGGATCTTGCTGCGAGCAAGGTCAAGTTACCGGAATTTAAGAATAAAACCGGACTTACTGGTAAAGGGGTAATAGTTGGTGTGGTAGATACTGGTATTGACCCCAAACACCCTGCTTTTGCTGGACGTATTTTACGCATTTGGGATCAAACCCTACCGGGACCGGGAGTTAAAGAAGGGAGCTATGGTGTAGAAGTACAGGGAGAATTACTAACTATTTCCCGCGATACCAATGGTCATGGAACCCACGTTGCTGGAACCTCTGCTGGTGCGGACAGTAAATATGGTGGTGTAGCACCAGAAGCAGAATTGGTGATTGTGAAAACTGACTTACAAGATGCCCATATTGCAGATGCTGTGCGCTATATTTTCCGCGTAGCCGAAGACATGGATATGCCTGCGGTAGTAAATCTCAGCTTGGGGGGACACGCTGACAGCCACGATGGTATGGACTCTTTATCACAAATCATTGATGCTGAATCTGGACCGGGAAAAATTGTTTGCTGTGCTGCCGGGAATGAAGGCAATGATAATATTCATGGTCAGCGTGTGGTACGCAGTAAAAAACGCCATACCATGCGTTTTAATGTACCTTACAATCAAGTTGGCATAGTTTGGTTAAACGGTTGGTACGATGGCAAAGGCCAACTAGAAGTTTCCCTACGCAGTCCCAACGGCTTTGTTACTCCCTATCAGGCAATTATTACTGACGGTAATCCTGACCAGAAATACCAGTTACCCGATGGACGAATCGAAATAGTCACCTCAGGACCAGATCCCTCCAACGGAGACCATAATTTCTTTTGTCAAATTCGTGGTTTAGGTGTGGGAAGATTTGGTCTACCAGTATCAGGAGGAATTTGGCAACTGCGGGTACGTAATACCTCTGGTAATGATGTCCGGTTAAATGTTTGGACTTTAGATGATAAGGGAGGCTCAGTATTCTTTACTGGTAAAAGTGTAGAAGACTCTGTGAAAATTGGTTCCCCTGGAGCTTCTAGCAGTGCCATTACCGTTGCTGCTTACACTACCAGAACTGAATATACAGATATTGATGGTAAGGAGCGTCAAGTTGGTTTAGATGTGGATGATATTTCTGAGTTTAGTAGTGAAGGTCCTTTACGAAATGATGCTCAGAAGCCCGATGTCGCCGCACCAGGAGCCATGATTATTTCTGCCCTTTCTGCTGATGCTGGTGTGCCGCGCTCTATGATGGTCAGCGATAAATTTGTCGCTATGGCTGGTACTAGTATGGCAACACCCTTTGTAACCGGGGTGGTTGCCCTCTTATTGCAAAAGAATCCCAAATTAGATGCAAAAACTATTAAAGATTTACTCTGTAAAAATTGCTCTATTCCTGAGAAAGATCCAGGAACCTTTGACAATAAATGGGGCTTTGGTGTGATTAATATTGAAAATCTTCCCCTTGCAGATAATGCCTAGTAATTGACAGCTCAAAGATCCCCGACTTCTATCCTCAGAATCCCTACTATATGGGGATATTTATTCAGAAGTGGGGGATCTAAACATCTGCAGGCTAAAAGATCCCCGACTTCTATCCTCAGAATCCTTACTATATGGGGATATTTATTCAGAAGTCGGGGATCTAAACATCTGCGGGTTCAAAGATCCCCCACTTCTATCCTCATACCAATTCAAATAATGTTTGTAACACATATATTTTCGTAAGGGCACGGCATCCACAATATTTTGGTGTATACAATTATCTTGCTGATGCCGTGCCCCTACCCATCTGTCACATTCTTTTTTCAAAATGGTATCAGAATCCCTACTATGTATGGATATTTATTCAGAAGTCGTGGATCTAAACATCTGCGACTGATCAAAAAGGGGTTAAGCTGTGCTAATCGCAATTTAACAATTTGCTTCAATACAGATAATTCATGGCTACAAATTTGATAGCTTAAATCAAGGACGATCGCATCCCATGACTTCCCCTTGATTGATAGGAAAAACTTATGAATTATCAAAAATTGGACGCTTCCCTGGCAATGGCACTTAACGATGTTCTAGAGCCAGAAACCCCTAACTTAGTGGTTTTCATCCATACACATAGCCCTTTAGACCCTGATGCGATCGCTATGTTAGAAAATGCAGGTATCAGTAATATTACTAGCAACCAAAATGTCTTTACTGCTACTTTGTCTTGTAATGCAATTTCCCAACTATCCGAACAATCTTGGGTAAAGTATCTCAAACTATCCCATAAATTACGTTTGGCAAATAGAGCATAAAGAACATAATAATAACCGCAGATAAAAATTAGTATAAATTAATATGTCTATTTTTAGACTGCAATACGAGTATGTATTATTCCTGACAACAAGCTGACTGGCATACGAACTAACTATAATTTTTCCTTCCCCCCCTTACCAGCTGCCACAGACAGTCATAAACTGTATTTGAGAGTTGAAAGGCACGCGGGTTACATCTTGTGAAAAAAGTTTTAGCAATTATTCTCGGTGGCGGTGCAGGCACACGCCTTTATCCCCTAACAAAGTTAAGAGCAAAGCCAGCAGTACCAGTAGCAGGGAAATATCGCTTAATTGATATTCCTGTGAGTAACTGTATCAATTCGGAAATATTTAAAATCTATGTTCTAACGCAATTCAACTCAGCTTCCCTGAACCGTCATATTGCTCGTACATACAACTTTTCTAGCTTTACCGAAGGTTTTGTTGAGGTTTTGGCTGCACAACAAACTCCAGACAGCTTGACTTGGTTCCAAGGAACAGCAGATGCAGTTCGTAAATACATCCAACTGTTTGAAGAATGGGATGTAGATGAATACCTAATTTTATCAGGCGATCATCTCTATCGTATGGACTACCGGAAATTTGTCCAACGTCACCGGGATACTCAAGCTGATATTACCCTATCCGTGCTTCCCATTGATGAACGTCGCGCTTCTGACTTTGGTTTAATGAAAATTAATGACTCCGGTAGGGTTGTTGATTTTAGTGAAAAACCCAAAGATGAAGCTCTCAAGCAAATGGCTGTGGATACCACCATTTTGGGATTAACCCCCGAACAGGCTCAACAGCAACCTTACATTGCTTCTATGGGAATTTACATCTTTAAAAAAGATGTTTTACTCACCCTGTTGAAAGAATCCTTAGAACGTACCGACTTTGGTAAAGAAATTATTCCCGATGCAGCCAAGGATTATAACCTTCAAGCTTACTTGTTTGATGGCTACTGGGAAGATATCGGAACCATTGAGGCATTTTATAACGCGAATCTGGCATTAACCAAGCAACCACAGCCACCATTTAGCTTTTATGACGAAGAGTCTCCCATCTACACCCGCGCTCGTTACCTACCTCCCAGTAAAATGTTAGATTGCCAAATTTCCGAATCTATGATCGGGGAAGGTTGTATACTAAAGAATTGCCGGATTCAGCATTCAGTTTTGGGAGTGCGATCTCGTGTGGAAGCAGATAGTGTAGTTGAAGATACCCTAATTATGGGTTCAGATTACTACCAAGCTTTTGCAGAACGTCAATCTAGTTTGGCAAATGGTGAAGTTCCCATAGGAATTGGTCAAAATTCCATTGTTCGCCGTGCCATCATTGATAAAAATGCCCGCATTGGTCACGAGGTGAAAATTATCAACAAAGATAATGTACAGGAAGCCAATCGCGAACAACAAGGTTTTTATATTCGCAGTGGCATTGTGGTAGTACTGAAAAATGCCACCATTCCCAATGGCACAATTATCTAAGAGTTCGGAGTTCGGAGTTCGGAGTTCGGAGTAGGGGCGCAACGCTTGCGCCCTAAAGTTCGGAATTAGGAATTAGGAGTTAGGAGTTAGGATAATGGGAAAGATGAATACATAATTTATTCTTCCCTCCATCACTCCTTCCCTCCATCACTCCTTCCCTCCATCACTCCTTCCTCTTCCAATCACGGTACGGGAATTGCACTGCCAGAGTGAGAATAACCGCACTCAACTCTATGTATGGTTTGTTAATTTAAAATCAGAGTTTATTTTATATTGCTTGGTAATACACTCAGTAAATCAAATCAATAATCTCTTAAATCTTATAAAAAAACTTCAAGGTAATTTGCTACAGGAGGCTGGTAGATGGCTGCAACGGACTTCAAAGACTATTACTCAATTTTGGGAGTTAGTAAAACTGCTAGTCCAGATGAGATCAAAAAAGCCTTCCGCAAATTAGCCCGCAAGTACCACCCCGATGTTAATCCCAATAACAAGCAGGCGGAAGCACGCTTTAAAGAAGTCAGCGAGGCTTACGAAGTTTTATCGGACGCAGATAAACGCAAAAAATACGACCAATTTGGTCAATACTGGAAACACGCTGGAGAAGGAGGATTCCCCGGTGGTGTTGGTGTTGATATGGGTGGCTTTGACTTCAGTCAGTATGGCAGTTTTGATGACTTTATTAATGAATTACTAGGACGTTTTGGTGGTCCTAGTCCCGGTGCAGGAAGACGTGGTTACAGCAGTTACCGCACAACCACAGGGGGACCTGGTGGTTTTGGTGGTGGTTTTAGCGATTTCGGCTTTCAAGATGTAGGAACCTCAGCCAATCAAGATAGTGAAGCTGTTATCTCCCTGAGTTTTGCCGAGGCTTTTCATGGCGTACAAAAGTCTTTGAGACTGGGTAACGAAGTAATTGATGTACGGATACCCGCAGGGGCAAAAACTGGTAGTAAGTTGCGGGTGCGCGGTAAGGGCCCTCTCAATCCTTTAAATCAACAAAGGGGCGATTTGTATTTAAAGGTGGAACTACAACCCCATTCTTTCTTCCAATTTGAGGGGGATAATTTGGTGTGTGAAATACCCATTACCCCAGATGAAGCGACTTTAGGGGCTGCGATTGATGTACCCACTCCTGATGGTAGTGTGAATGTGAAACTACCTGCTGGAGTTCGTTCGGGACAGTCTTTACGCCTACGAGGTAAAGGTTGGCCCAACCCCAAGGATGGACGAGGGGATCAGTTTGTGAAGGTGGCGATTGTTCCCCCTAAAGATATCTCTGCCCAAGAACGGGAGTATTATGAAAAAATTCGCGCTATTCGCACTTATAATCCCCGCAGCCACTTACAACGGATGAAATTATAGAATTTATTTATTTGCAATAATTGCGGATTTTAGATTGATTCTATAATATAGCGATCGCCACAAACTATTAGGTTTGACCCCTCACTGGGCTAAAAGATCCCCGACTTCTATCCTAGGAATCTCTATGATGTAAGGATATTGATTGAGAAGTCGGGGTTCTCGGCTCTACATCCCTCAACCCAACCTACAACTGATAACTGACAACTGACAACTGTTAAAGCGGCGTAGATAATGCTGTTGCGACAGATTTAATAGATCTAGAATCTGTCAGCATCCAGGGGTGTAGTCCCACGGGTAATACTACCTCTTCCCCCACAGGCATTTTAGAACTGGTTGCTGGCACAATCATTAAATCAAAGGGTGTCCAAATACAAGTGTAATTAATTTTTTTTAACATCCCTATGTCCTGATTTAAGTCCTGCAAAAACTGACTGCGAGGACGCATTTGTTTGCCACCGATATTTTGAGGAAAGTAAGCGATCGCAGTACCATGATTAGGGGTAGAAATATTCACTAACCGTTGTATACGTTTTATCCCTCCCAATTTTTGCACGTAGTAACGGCTAACAATACCCCCCATGCTAAAGCCCACTAAATCTAAGGTTTCACCAGGTGTAAAATTCAGCGCAATATAATCCGCTACTTGCTGCGCCAACTCATCTAACCCTTTATCACCATTATTTGGGATCAAATCCAAACTGTGGGTCTGCCAACCATTTTTTCTTAGGTACGATGCCATGCGATCGAATACTCGGTGGGTATCAAAAATTCCATGCACCAATACTACAGAATTACGACCCTGCCCATTTTTCATCTACTTCTTACCGCTAATAATCAATTGAGAAAATATGTTACTGAATACCCTTGTGCAACTACACTGTCGGGATGAATTCCTTTGCCGTCATTCAATTTTGGATTTTGGATTGGCTCCATGTCTAAAGCCCGGAGGCTTGAAATAATCATAAAACCGTTTGTTTTTCTCCACAGATAAATCCGGGGGATTGTATCCAGTCTATTTTCCGGTCACACTAACTTCAACAGTTACAATCAGTATATGAAAAATAATTGTAAATTTTTGTGAAGCAGACTCAGAGAAGCTTGCTCTGAGTTACGGGAAACTCTCATAATTGAATTTGACTAAATACGGGTCACAAATGCTTACAAAAACAATTAAAGGCATTGCTCTATAGTGCGTTTGCCATCAGGTAGTTCATCTGTAACACCGCCCTTTGCAGCATTGCAATGTTGATACCGTTAAAATCACAATTGCTGTTACCTAGATTAATTTACCGAAAACAACGGGTTTAAAGCCTCGCCCTTCCAAGGCGACTTTAAGCGTAAAATTAAGTAGTCGGGGTGAAACTCCTCTAGAATCGTGAAAACTCTGCTGAAATAGTGCAGCACTTTGATCTAGGAATTTTAGGGACATCGTGAGTCGAAAACACGTTAAACA
>JASJDS010000247.1 GCA_030065055.1 Calothrix sp. MO_192.B10 | reverse complement strand
GGGTCAATTTTCCACAATTCATAACCCACAAAATTAGCACCATCGTATCCTCGTGCTTGGAAATAAAGTGTGCCATTGATATTGGTTAAATAATTTGGAGATGAATTATAAATGCCTAAATCTATCCTGGTGGGAGTACCACCAGCATCAACCTTCCACAGTTGATAAGCATTAGTTGAGTCATAAGCCTGGAAGTAAAGTGTACCATTGACATTGGTTAAATTACTGATATTTGAACTACCGCTACCAGTATTGATTGACAATAGCACTGGATTGCCCGTCGTGGGGTCTACTCTCCATAATTCACTACCATTGACACCATCGTTGGCAATAAAATAGAGACTACCATTTGCATCTATCAAACTACTAGGACTAGACCCACTTGCACCTTCACGAACATCAAGCAGGACTGGATTACCTGTAGTTGGGTCAATCCGAAATAGCTCACTTCCATTTGTACCATTATTAGCAATAAAGTAAACAGTTCCACCAGAATTAATTAAGTTGCTGGGATTAGAACTGTTGGTTCCAAAGTAGAGATCGCTGATTAAGACTGGTAGATCGTTGGCGGGGTCTAGCTTCCATAGCTCTCGACCAGTGGAAGATGTAGAGGCAGTGAAATAAAGAATTCCATTTATATTCGTCAAATTGGTGGGAGAAGAACTACCCCTACCAGAATTAATATCTATAACACTAGGAGTTCCGGTAGTAGGGTCAATCTTCCACAACTCATAACCCACATAATCAGCACCATTGTATCCCCGTGCTTGGAAGTAGAGTGTGCCATTGACATTAGTTAAATTAGCGGCATAAGAACTACCACTACCTAAGTCTATCCGTGTGGGAGTACCACTATCATCTATCTTCCATAGTTCATAACCATTAGTTGGGTCATAAGCCTGGAAGTAAAGTATACCGTTGACATTAGTTAAATTACTGGGGTATGAATCACCGCTACCAGGATTGATTTCAACAACACTAACAACACCCGTACTTGGGTCAGATTTCCACAATTCAGTACCGTTGACGTCATTATCGGCAATGAAATAAAGAATGCCACCAACATTAATAAAATTGTACGGATTCGAGCCATAGGTGTTTTGATTAATATCTTGAGTGAGAACCGTACCTTCTGGAGTGCCATCAGTTTCCCACAACTCCACACCATGAGTTAGGTCATCCGCAGTAAAGTAAAGTTTACCATTACTGTAAGTGAGGTTACCAGGGTTAGAAGTACCGCTACCAACTCGAATGTCTTTGAGGAAAACAGGGTTACCCGTAGTTGGATCTAGCTTCCATAGCTCTCTACCAATATAGGTGTCGCCATCATAGCCATTTGCCGTGAAATAGAGCGTACCATTGGCATTGGTCAAATTGGTGGGAGAAGAACTACCCCTACCAGAGACAATATCTATAACACTGGGAGTCCCAGTAGTGGGGTCAATCTTCCATAACTCATAACCCACATAATCGGTACCATCGTATCCCCGCGCTTGGAAGTAGAGTGTGCCATTAATATTGGTTAAATTAGCGGCATATGAACTACCGCTACCTAAATCTATCCTTGTGGGAGTACCATCAGCATCAATCTTCCACAGTTCATAACCATTAGTTGGGTCATAAGCCTGGAAGTAGAGTATACCATTAACATTAGTTAAATTACTGGGGTTTGAATTACCGCTACCGGGATTGATTTCAACAACGCTAACAACACCCGTATTTAGGTCAGCTCTCCACAATTCAGTACCATTGACATCATTATCGGCAATAAAGTAAAAAATGTCACCAATATGCAGAAAATTACGTGGGTTGGAGCCATAACTTGTGGGATTAATATCTGAGACCAAATATGGTTCATTCTCTGCCAGAACCCCTGTATAATTTTCCATGATCATGGGCAAAAACGCTAGATCAACAGCTTTTGCTCCCGTAGTCACAGTCAAATGCCAATCCCCACCCAAAGCTACGCTACCAGTCTTTGTATCAGAGGCAGTCACCGTTGCCCCAGTTAACTCGCTCAACTGCCATACCAAAGATTCCCCTAATTTACCTTGGGCAACTTCGCAGCCATAGATAACTAAATCTGCCTTGGGAGCAAGTGCAGCAGACCACTGCTGGATATTGACAGCATATCGATCAATCGTTTCAACACTTAAGTAAACACTACCTAACTGAATTTGCCCCGGCATCCCGTGGGAGACTAAATGAACAGAAGTTATGCCCACTCGCTGAGCCAACACTGCCGTAATTTTTTGTACACCATCACAATTAGGGTCTATTAACACCACTTCAGTACCTTCAACCACTCCTCGCACCAACGATTCGTAATTGGGAACAGCTTTATCTATAAAGACTATCGAATGCTGGGAAACTAAGGAAGATTCTACAAATAAATTGTTACCGAGGATGTAAGTATTATTCATCTTCTTATCAGGTTGTAGATGAGATTATTAGGTGAAAATGGGTGAATGCAGTGAAAAAAAGGATGATGTACAAACAATTGCCCGCAGTTTCTGAAGTTACGGACAAATTGATTGATTTATGAAGAGAGAGCCATTTCTGGGAACAGAGAAACATTATCTGGCTGTGTAGCTAACGGTAAGAACTTCTCTGTAACTAACTTCTCGAAAGTATTCACAGACTCTTGCCAGTTTTGAACCAATTGTTGTAAATTTTGCACTCGTTCCCCTGGAGTTTCACCAATTAAGGAATAGTTAAAGCTACCAGAGAACAAAATTGCTGGCACTACCTGCTCTGGAAATTTAATATTTGCTTGATTAATACCCAAATTCAATTGTCCTCGCTTCAGAGGGTAAGATAACTGCAATCCAGCATTCATCTTTCCTTCACCAAATTCCTGCCATGCACCAGCAGATAACAGGTTATTACATAGGTATTGATGGCTTTTTTCTTCTGAATCAAAGGTCACAAAACCTCTGGGATTAACTCCCACATTCGCATACTCAATTTGGGATAATTTTTCCACCAATTGACAGGCAATTTCTGCTACTTGAACTGATTCATAGTTCTTAGTACCAAGAACCTCAGCAATGGTAATACGGTTAGATTGGGCAACGATTCCCAAGCCATTGTTAAACAAAATCTGAACTAAACCATTGGTATATACTGGCTGTCTTGCAAATTCCCAATCTTGTGGCACAATCCCAGAATATTTGAGAAAATCTGGATTCAGAACCGTGGGATTGAGGTTCTTTGCTGCAATTGCGATCGCTAATTCTTGAATTTCTAATTTTTTGTTCATTTGTATCTGTATTTATGCTGTTGATTATAAATGAAATAAAAGCGAAGATTGCATAGCAAAATATTCTCTTGACAAAAGAGAATCAACTAATACCTAATATCAATCGGATCTATTATTACTATTGAAAGTTCAAAGTATGAATTATACTAGATACCAATGGTAGTGGTTGGCATCTAGCATTTAACATAGTTATTTGTTTTAATCCTGATATTGATTAATTGAATAGTATTACTACTCAACTTATTTTGTATTGTTAAATATACAAATATCACTAAAAGTTAGTATTTTTACCTGACTGTAGATTAATTTACCAAAACTTTATTAAAATTGCCGATGAAATACCGATACTTTGAAGAAATTATAAAATAAATAATCCCAGAATTTTAGGTGATTACGTCGCTATTCGTTTGTCCGTCCCGAATATGCTACGCAAACGTAATGATTTAATTACGTAAATTTTTTGTACGTCCTATTTACAAACACCCTCTAAAGGGTATATGGCTATCTAAATAGGGTGGCAACAATCGACGAAAACCGTAATGCATTAGCCACAAAGCTTTTGGGATTGCTTCCCTACAGTATCCAAAATCCGTCTGGGAAAGTTTGCTCAACGGGGAACCCCCCGCAACTTGCCGCAAAATCCAAAATGGGGCGTTGCTGAATCCATGTATGATATGATGTCCGTTTAAATAACCGTCATTGCGACCGTAGGGAAGCAATCTCAAAGACTCTGGGATTGCGTCGTTTCACTTCGTTCCACGCCTCTTGCTCCCTTCGGGAGAGCTGAGTCGCTTTCGCGACACGCTGCGCGTTAACGTAGTTCCTCTGTAAGAGGCACGCTAACAGAGGAGCTACGCTCTAAGCGGAGCTATGCCGCAGGCTTTACGCTGCGGACATATTATGGGTAATTTGCCGGACATCATATGATCCAGGATGTTCTGAGCCACTCCGCGCTATAAATAGACGCGGGTTCTATCTAGAAGTTAGATATAGCTTATCGCCCGGTTCTATATGCATAGAACAGCTATCTGGCTATACTTTTCTAGCTCTTAGGAGAACCGCTCTACCGACAACCAGGATTCGGACTTTCAGGCTTGCTTACTAGTTTTGCGGTTTAATTCAACATTTCTATGCCTCCAAGTAGAACGGCTCCGTCCTTGGGATAACCCTACATAGAAACTCTCCTGATACTTTGTCCAAAAAATATCCCAGTACTTTCAACCGTGGATTGCGGACAAATTCTTGGCATACAGCTATCTGACCATAATATCATTTCACGGCAATTAAAATTGCCACTGTCCAATTTCCGCCCCGATTTGAAAATACGGGGCTACCATTGTCCCGCGTGCTTTTAGGTGTAATTCCAAAATCCTTGTTCGGTGACGTTGCAATGCAACGTCTCTACACCCGAATTCATACTTCAAATCAGCAACGCCCAAAATGGAATTAATTGTCCGACGAGCAACTTGCTTTACCGTGGATATCTGCATTGACAGCAGAAGGATAATGACTCTGAGGGTTGTTTTTTAGTGCTGACCAATTGCTGGCGATGGGCATCCGCCAACCAGTACCAAAGGCGCGATCCGTAATTTTCAATCCGGGGGGGGCTTGTCTGCGCTTAAATTCAGCCCGCGCTACCATTTGCATGACTCGATCCACTACCACCGCATCATGTCCGCCGGCTACAATTTGGTTGGCTGATTGATGCTCGTTAACCAGACGTTGCAAGATGTCATCTAAGATGTCATAGGTAGGTAAAGAATCTTGGTCTATCTGACCGGGTTTGAGTTCGGCGCTTGGCGGTTTGGTAATAATATGGTGGGGAATAATTTCTCCTGGTTCGTATGTACCATTGCTTTCCACTGGGGTAATTAGGAGGTTTCTACCTTGACTGTTTAACCAACGACAGAGGGAGTAAACGCGGGTTTTGGGTACATCGGAGATTACGGCTAAACCACCATTCATATCTCCGTAGAGGGTGCAGTAACCCACCGCCATTTCTGACTTATTACCTGTAGACAGGAGCAAATGACCAAACTTATTAGCGATCGCCATTAATAAGTTACCACGAATCCGGGACTGGATATTCTCTTCTGCTAGCCCAAATTCGGTGCCGGTAAATAACTTACCCAGGGTTTTGTCATAACCTGCCATTAACTCCCCTATGGGTAAAATATGAGTCTTAATTCCCAGATTATTACTGAGTTCTAAGGCATCACTCACGGAATGTTCGGAACTGTAGGGGGAAGGCATGAGTACACCGAGGACATTTTCTTTACCAAGGGCAGCGGTAGCGATCGCTGCTACTAGGGCTGAATCTATACCCCCACTCAGTCCTAAAACAGCTTGGGAGAACCTACATTTACGAGCATAATCCCGCACACCTAAAACCAAAGCTTGCCAGATTTCTTCCTCTTCACATTGGTATTGGGGGGTGATGGTTCCTAATTGTAAATCTCGTTCTATGGGGTCAAATTCTACTATTTCCACATCAGTAACAAAACCCTGGGCGCGATATATCAATTCTCCCCGACGATTATGGGCAAAGCTTCTACCATCAAAGACTAAATCATCATTTCCTCCTACTTGATTGACATAGATAATTGGTTTTTGAAACCGTACTGCGCTGTGTTGAAAAATGCCTTCTCTCAGGTCTTGTTTGCCCAAATTATAAGGAGAAGCGGATAAGTTAACAACTAAATCTACACCGATAATTGAGAGGTCAGAAATGGGATGGGCGGCATAATTACGTTTGCCGAAAAATTCCTCATCATTCCACAAATCTTCGCAAATTGTTACGCCAATATCAATGCCATCTAAGGTGAAGTAATTCGCTTCCGAGCCTGGTTCAAAATAACGCCGTTCGTCAAATACATCGTAGGTAGGTAGGAGGCGTTTGTGAAAAATTTTTTGCACTTTGCCATCTAGTAACAAAGCCATGCTATTAAATAAGCTTTTGCCTCCATGAATGGATGCCTGTAAGTTTTCTGTGGCTATTCCCACTAATACTGCTAAATTGGGTGGTAAGTCCTTGGCTAATTGTTGCAAAGTAGCATCCATTGCGGTGATAAAACTATGATTTAGCAGTAAATCCCGTGGTGGATAACCACATAAAGATAGTTCTGGAGTTAATAATAAACCTGCATTTTGAGCAATAGCATTTTGTGCGGCTGCCAGGATTTTTTGGGCATTTCCAGATAAGTCACCAATTATGGGATTCAGTTGAGCGATCGCGATTTTCATGGTTATTATTTCACTATAAAAATAAAATTAATTCATAATTCATAATTCATAACTTCCCTCACTCCTACCCTGCGGGAAATCACTTGGTGTCTACACTCCTTCACTCCTTCACTCCTTCACTCCTTCCCTACAATTTAATTAAGCTAAAATCAATATCTCCCAATGTGGGACAACCACTTAAAGCCATTGCCAAATCCAACTCATCACGCAGTAATTCGAGAATGTGTTGCACCCCTTGAGAACCACCTACAGCCAATCCCCACAATATCGGACGACCTACTAGTACGGCTTTTGCCCCCAATGCCAAGGCTTTGAGGATATCTGTACCGCGACGAATACCACCATCCACTAGGACTTCTGCTTGACTCCCCACTGCTGTGACGACTTCCTGCAAAGCATCAATAGTAGCAATGGCTCCATCCAATTGTCTGCCCCCGTGGTTAGAAACTATTATGCCATTTGCCCCATGTTCCACCGCCCGCAAAGCATCGTCACCCCGTAAAATGCCTTTAATTATTAATGGTAAAGGAGATAGCGATCGCAACCACTCTACATCCGCCCAAGTTAACCCCGGATCTAACTGTTGGGCAAAATAGGCAAATAATCCTGACTCTCCCTCTTGTTGAGTAATTTCCAGGTCTTTGTATGTAGCTAAGTTAGCCAGTGTCATACCAGGAGGTAGAGCAAACTGATTGCGGGCATCCCTTTCCCGACGACCCAGTAGGGGGGCATCAACTGTTAAGCATAAAGCTTGGAAACCACTGTTATAAGCACGTTCTACTAAGGATTTGGTTAATCCGCGATCGCGATGTACATATAACTGAAACCATTGATTACCTTGTTGCTTGACAGCAGCAACTTCCTCCATACTCTTGGTAGCCATTGTACTTAATATCATGGTGATACCCATGTTAGCTGCTGCTTTGGCGGTGGCAATTTCTCCGGCTGGATTGGCTAAACACTGGAAAGCCATCGGTGCAATTAGTATTGGTAGCTCCTGAGATATTCCGAAAATTTGAGTACTTAAATTTCGTTGACTCACATCCACCAACATCCGGGGACGGAGTTGGAAGCGTTCCCAGGCATACCTGTTGTTTCGTAGGGTGACTTCATCCCCAGCACCACTAACATAGTAATCCCAAGCCATTTGAGATAAATTGTCCTTTGCCAGTGTTTCGTACTCAAATAAATTTAAGGGTTTCATCGGCAGAGTCATTCAATTTTGGATTTTGGATTTTGACAAACAGATAATCCGTTGTTGATTTTGGATTGAATGCGTGACTGACGCTCAGCGGTTGACTTTTGACTTTTGACTTTTGACTGACGCTCAGCGGTTGACCCTATGTCTCAAGTTTTGATATTTTTGACACAATACATAGAATTATTTTTTTAACTAAACCTCCTCCGCATTTCTGCTTATGATAAGATGATTCATGAACATATTTAGTAGTAATTACAACAGTCAATATTAGGGAAAATTCATAACTAGGAATGCTAACCTAACTAATATTAAATTTACCTCAGGGTGTTTACGGTAATAGGTGTTTGGATTTTCTTAAGATTAATCCATCAAACTCTATTTTTTTAATAGAGACAATATTCATTTCTTGAGAGGAAAAATCCTCAATACTTTAGTCGCAGAATTATATTGATTAACTAAATAAATACTAGGGGTTTATCTTTAAAAGGAGCAAAAGCTGCGGCATCAAATTTATAAAGACTCGCAGGACGACCTGCACCTCTAGATACTTTAATTCCAGTATCTGACAAAAAACCCAACTTCAAAAGACGCGCCCGAAAATTAGAATAATCAGAGAAATTTTCTCCTAAAACTGTAGCGTACAACTGATATAAATCATTCAAAGTAAACATCTCTGGTAAAACATCAAAAGCTACGGGACTATATTCCAATTTATTACGCAAACGTCTGTGCCCATAAGCTAAAATTTCTTGGTGATCGAAAGCTAACTGAGGAACCTGTTTGACTGGATACCAAGCAATGCCTGGAATACCGTCAGTAATTAATTGTGCCTCTTCAAACCGCACCAAGGCAAAGTAACTCACTGATAAATAACGTACTCCATAACTGTTAACCGCCTCCCGTGGATCTCGTTCTGGACCGCCAAAGGTATACAGTTGTTCTAGATAGAGATTTTTGACTCTGATTTTTTCGGCTAAGGTGCGATAGGCTGCATCTTCTAAAGATTCTCCTTGGCGTACCAAAGTCCCAGGTAGACTCCAACAATTGCAAAATGGCTCTTGCTGTCGCATGACTAACAGAGCTAAAAGCCTATTTTGATTAGTATCTACAGAAAAAATTACATTATCCACACCGACTTTAAAGTCAGCTAAAAGTTGTTGCTTTAGGGGGTTGACAATTTGTTTGGAGTTTGATTCTTCCATTGGTATAGGTTCTGTTGATGAATATAGTCCACTACAGGAGGTGTGAGGGCTTGATAATCGCCATGTTCTCGATATCCTGTGGAGGAAACATCTAATCCGGTAAGATCAGCGATCGCAATTTTTCCCCCTAATTGTTGAATTTTGTGCAAACTGGACTGATTTATGACATATCCTGGTCTTGGTATCACTAATAGTTGTACTTGCTGCAATAAATCTTCAATACGATACCACTGGGGTAGTTGGGCAAGTAAATCAGCGCCGATGACTACGGTAAATTCCGTATCTTCTCCCCAACGAATTTTGGCTTTTTCTACGGTTTCGATGGTTCTAAAGCTACTCAATTCTTGCTCTAGGGCAATATTATGTTTGGGAGTTTCGATATCGGCAATTAATAACTGTAACATTGCTGCCCGATGTTCCAAGGGTGTAGGCTGGATTTTAAAGGGATTATTGGCTGCCCAAACTGCCACATGGTCATAACCCTGACACAACCAACTCATAATTGCTTGATGTGCGGCGGTGGGAGGATCGGCACTAGTTCCAAATAAAGCTATTTTCATCATGTTTTTGGATTTTTCTGAGGGTTCACAGATCCCCGACTTCTTAAAGAAGTCGGGGATCTAAACAGAAGTCGGGGATCTAAACACAGTAAAGCTACCATCTGAAATATGTAAAAAGTTTGTAACATAAGCATTCTGAACTTATTACTTATTACTTATTACTTATTACTTATTACTTATTACTTTGCTTAATCCTGTTCTTTGTCTGTATGGTCAATTCCTGCAATGGGGGAGAAATATTCACTGTTACTGGTTGAGGGTTATTTAGTTGTCTGGTTGCTGCTGGTAAACTAGCAACGGATGCGGTGGTGCGCTGACGAATCACTGCTAAAGTTTCTGGAGGTTGCAGTGGCTTTCCATCCTTCATCACTAGTTGTAATAATGGTTCTGCTCCCAAGGGATTTTCAGTAATTAATCCCAATCTATCGCTTTTAATTTTACCTCCCTCAAAGCTACGAAAAATCTGCTTGCGTCCCGGATAGGTTACCTTACCCTCAGATTCTTTCATCACTGGAATCCCTTCAATATCTACTATCTTATAAACCCCATTTACAGGCTTACCCGTTACTAGTTTTGTCCCCACTCCATAAATATCAATTTGTCCCCCAGCTGCCTTGAGTCTGGCAATTTCCCCCTCATCTAAATCACCACTAGCCACAATTGCTACTCCTGGCAAGAGCGATCGCACTTGTTTTGATAATGCTACCAAATCACCGGAATCTAGTCTCACTCCCGAAAATTCTATTTCCCCCCGATTGACTTTTGTTGCCAATCTCTGGGCTGCAGCAACGGTATCGTAAGTATCAATTAATAATGGCGCACCTGGAAAATAACGATGAAACGCCGTAAATGCTTCATCCTCGCTGCCCTCCATTGCTGCCAGTGCCATAACCAAGGCGTGAGCCATAGTACCACTAGGTTTTTCTCCTAGCTGTAACGCGGCTAACACATTGGATGTTGAATTGAAACCTGCTGCTAAGGCGGCTCTGGCTGCCCATAGGGCACCTTGAGGACTAAAAGCTCTCCTAGTGCCAAACTCCAATAAGTTTGCTTCTTCCCCCGCCACATCCCTGATCCGTGCAGCTCTGGTAGCAATTAAGGTTTGATAGTTAATGGTATTGAGTAAGTAAGTTTCTACTAACTGTGCTTGCCATAAAGGTGCTTCTACCCTTAATAGGGGCTGATTGGCAAATACCGCCGTGCCTTCAGGCACTGCCCACACATCCCCAGTAAATGTCCCTGATTCTAATAATGACCAAAAACGATCTGGTGCATGAGTAAAAATTCCTGTTGACTGCAAAGTAGCTATTTGCGAACTACTAAAACAAAAATTTTGTAAATACTCTAATGCCTGCGCCAAACCCATAGCAATTAGATAACCAAAATCTGTTGGCAAATGTCTGACAAATAATTCAAAGCTGGCTCTTTTGGTTTCTAATCCTTCCCCTGCATAACAAGCTGCCATTGTTAATTGATAAAGGTCTGTTAGTAGGCTGTAATCCCCTACAGACAGATTCATTGCTTGATATCCAGAATCTACAGATACAGGTTCCAATCCTGGGAATTTTGTCATCGGATAGTACCTTTGAAGATGTTTGTTATACTTATGGTAGTTTTTACCATAAATGATGTCAAGTGTATAAAGGAGTGAGGGAGTGAGGGAGTGAGGGAGTGAGGGAGTGAGGGAGTGAAGGAGTGAAGGAGTGAAGGAGTGAAGGAGTGAAAGAATTAAACTGTCAACCGTCAACTAACAACTAACAACCATCAACTAACAACCAACAACTAACAACTAACAACTAACAACTAACAACCAACAACCAACAACCACTATCCCATCACCATAGATCGGGGTTCAGAATGGATGTATAATGGCGTAAATAAGAATACTAAAGTCAACTAAATGAAAAATCCAACTGAAAAATTGTCCACTAAGATCACGACAAGTGCTAGAGTGTCAAGAAATTAATGTGAAATTTTCAGCGGGAATCAATGCTGAAGAAGCTACAGACTAAGCATATTTCTTTATTGGTGGGTGCAGGACTGTCTGCCTTTTTGGCAGGAGCCATGTTTTCGGCGCCAGAAATTGGCAAATCCGTTGGGCAATGGCTCCAACAGCTAATGAAAAATCAGACGGGACAACTGTCTGAGGCGGAAAAAACCTCATCGGCGGTATTACCGTTGGTTTTGCAGTCCCCACAGGAACGGGCAACTAAATTAGAATCTTTAATTAAAGGTTCTTCACCTCTAGATAGGAGCCGTGCCCGTTATTTGCTTGCAAGTGACTTAATTGAACGCAAACAAGCGAAGGAGGCTTTGCAACTCTTACAAGGGTTGGAAAATGATTATCGAGCCCTTGCCCCTTATATTTTGCTGAAACAGGCACAAGCACAGCAAATGTTAGGAGAGGAAGCTCAGGCTTCCGACTTGAGACAGGCTGTACTGAAAAAATATCCTCAAGCACCAGCGACAGGAAAAGCCCTATATTTAATTGGAGCTAAATCATATCAAGATAGAGCGATCGCAGAATTTCCTTCCCATCCATTAACTTGGGAAATTATTCGTCAGCGATTACAAGCCAATCCTAATCAGCCAGAATTACTGTTAATTTTGGCAAAACACGCTTACGATCAACCGGGAATTGTAGGTTTTTTGGATCGGTTAATCAAGGAGCCGAATTTGAAGCCAGAGGATTGGGAAATCATTGGTAGGGGCTACTGGTTAAATAATCAGTTCGGTAAGGCTTCCACAGCCTATGGTAAAGCTCCCCCGACGGCGAAAAATCTCTACCGTCAAGGAAGGGGGCTGCAAATTAGTAGGGAAAGGGAAAAAGCGATCGCTGCTTATAATCGATTAGTACAAGAATTTCCCCAAGCTGACGAAGCAGGTAGGGCACTCTTGCAGCTAGCTCGACTCACCAGAACCCGACAAGAGGCAATACCCTATTTAGACCAGGTTGTCAGTAAATACCCTGAGCAAGCAGGGGCTGCACTGGTGAGGAAAGCCCAAATATTGAGGGCTTTAAAGAATCAAACTGGGGCAAGTGCAGCACTAAAATTATTGGTGGAAGAACATGGCGGTACTAAAGAAGCGGCGGAGTATCGTTGGAAAACTGCCAAGAAGAAAGCTAAAGCCAAAGATTATAAAGCTGCTTGGCAATGGGCAAAACCAATTACTACCAATAATCCCACCAGTATTTTGGCTCCCAGAGCTGGCTTCTGGGCTGGTAAATGGGCAACAAAATTGGGTAATCAAGAAGAGGCAAAACAAATATATGAGTATGTAGTTGCTAATTTTCCCCAATCTTATTATGCATGGCGTTCGGCGGGCATTTTGGGTCTAAACGTTGGTAATTTTAACAACGTGCGTCAAATGAACCCGGAAATCATTGAGTTGCAGCGTCCCTTACCCACTGCCGGTTCTGACACCTTCAAGGAGTTATATTTACTCGGTCAAGACAGGGATGCTTGGTTACAATGGGAAACTGAATTTCGGAATAGTATTGAGCCAACGGTTGCCGAGGAATTTACTGAAGGCTTAGTCAAGTTTGCTAGAGGAAAGCATTTAAAAGGGATTAGCACAATTGCCAAATTAGAAGATAGGACAACCCCAGAAGAGCAAGCCGAGTATCAAACCTTGAGTAAAAAGATTATCTACTGGCAAGCTCGTTATCCCTTTCCCTATTTCGATTTGATTCAATCTTGGTCTAGCAAACGTCAATTAAATCCACTGCTGGTAACAGCTTTGATGCGCCAGGAGTCGCGGTTTGAACCAAAAATCAAATCAATTGCGAAAGCAACTGGTTTAATGCAGGTTCTTCCTAGTACAGGTAAGTGGATTGCTGAAAAAGAAAAGTTAGAAAAAACACCAGATTTGGAAAATCCCAACGATAACATTATGTTGGGTACCTGGTATCTCGACCATACCCACGAACAATATGGTAATAATTCTTTGTTAGCGATCGCTAGTTATAATGCTGGTCCTGGTAATGTTGCTAAGTGGTTAAAAACTCTGCCTACAGAGGATACTGATGAATTTGTGGAAGCAATTCCCTTTAATGAAACCAAAAATTATGTTCGTCAGGTGTTCGGTAATTACTGGAATTATTTGCGACTTTATAATCCGGAAATATCCCAGATAGTGGCGCAGTATTCTCAAAAGCAACCACAATTATCATCAAAAAACACCGAAACCACAAAAACCACCAATTCCAAATCTCCAATCTGAATACAATTGCAAATTTTTTGACTAGGTGCGTTACTGTACAGTAACGCACCTGTTATTTTGTTTACTTCTATGCCCCAGCGATTACTGGTTAAAAAACCGCAGAGGCGCGGAGAACGCAGAGTCAAGAGAGATGGAGGAGATCAGTACAGGGAGTAATATCATGTGCGGATGAATACTTGTCAAACAGTAATTATAAGTAAAGAAGCGAACATGGTATAATTGCCCGGTTGGGGAGCTTATCTGATTCGATCGATCGCGGTTTTGAGAGCTTGACTATAGTCGGCGGCGGCTCCATCAACATCATTTAGGCGTTCGCGGATCTTACCTCGTCTGTAGTATGCTTGGGAGTAATTAGGTTTTAACTTCAGGGCTTGGTTAAAATCTTCTAGTGCGCCCTGGTTGTCATTTAATTGACTGCGGACAATCCCCCTTTGATAGTAAACATCCGCATTCTGGGGATTTATTTTAATGGCCTGATTATAATCTGCGATCGCTTCTTGCCAATTGTTTAATTTTGCCTGGTTCAGTCCCCGTTTGTAGTATGCCTGGAAATTATTGGGATTTGTATTGATGGCTTGGGTATAGCGAGCGATCGCTTTTTTTGGTTTTTTCAAATTACTGGGGGTGCTATTTGCTACTGTGTTACCCTCAGGATTCTGAATCGGTTTTGCTACCACCGCCGGTGATGCCATCATCATCGTAGATATACTGGCAATAATGGGTAAAAATAGGTAATTAATTTTCATTTTTCGTGCCAAGTTGAAAATATGATTTCAGCAGGAATCAAAGCTGTCATATCTCCTAGAGACAGCCTTTGCTAGTATCACTTCTTGATGAAATTGCACTTTGTGTGCTGACAGGCTGGCGATCGGTAATTTACCGATTTATCAACCTATTTGCATCTATATTTATACGAATATTTACGTATTTATTTGTGTTTTAATTGCACTTTCACAAAGAATTGGTACTTAGGTAGATTATATCAGTATAAAAATCGTGCAATATAAAAAAATATACTTTGATTATTAAGTTATTATTAAGGATGCGATCGCTATATTTATAGACAAGTATTTTTTGTCTAATAACGTAAGTTGCTAGTTAGTGCCCCGAAACTGTATCATAATTATACAAAAATCATGATTTTGAGTATTGTTAAATACTAAATTTTAGGGCTTTGTACTTAAAAATAGGCGTTTTTTGATAACTAGCAACTTG
>JASJDS010000064.1 GCA_030065055.1 Calothrix sp. MO_192.B10 | reverse complement strand
GAAACTGTTCATACAAGAATTTAGACCCGTTTGGGGAGGGGCACTTCCTAAACGCTAAACAAAATGCCTGTGGAGGCGGTCTGGCGGGGGCAAAAAACATAGGTGATTTGCCTAGTTAAGAGCCTAAGAGGCAGGAAGAAAATGTGGAGTAGCACGGGTTCATCCTGCTACGGAACAACATTTTTGAATCCCCTTCGTTTCAACAAGGGGAGTATGTCAAGAAGTGATATAGGAATCCGGTTTGATTGTTGAATAAAATTAGCTACTTGTAGGGCGCCTTATGCTAAAAGCACTCCGCACCGAAAAGATTACTGGATGGTGCGTTACGCTTTGCGGTAACACACCCTACGTGTTTTAAGCGCGATAAGCCGGAGGCTTGAGGCTCTGCGTATCGCAGGCTACGCCAACAAAAATCAAATAGTAATCCTATATCTGTCATTTCAATTATTATACCATGTTTGTGTAATTAGTTACGATATAAAATTTCCAGATTTTTTTGATTTTAAAATTTCAGCGTTACTTTTATAGCACTACGTGCTAGGTAACAGGGAACAGCAGGCTGTCAAAAGGTTTCAGGATTTAGAAATGTCCTAACCGTGGAGGCGTAGTACTATATCGTAATTGTTCAGACGAACATGATATCAGTCATCAGTTTCCCCATCGATAAATGATGCTGTTGTTTTATTAGTGATGGGTTTGCTCCCCTACTAAGAGTGTCTCTCTGGTTTCCACACCTCCAGCACGGATTTGAGGCGGGAGCCTCAATCCCTGCATTCTTTGCCAGAGGCAAGGAACAAGAAATGAGGGGCTATAGACCATTGATTAATTCGCTGCATTCTTTGCCAGAGGCAAGGAACAAGAAATGACGGATTTGAGGCGGGAACCTCAATCCCTGCATTCTTTACCAGAGGCAAGGAACAAGAAATGAAGGGCTATAGACCATTGATTAATTTGCCAATAGTCAGGGAAAAAATTGTGAATGAAGAATTAAGAATGGAGAATGGAAAAATTTCTAAATTCTAAATTCTAAATTCTAAATTGGGAGTTGACACCGATTACTGTTTGGTCATACTTAATCTAGGTATTCGATTAAATATTAAGTCTGTCTTTGGAGAATAACTACTATTAAGATTGCTATTGAGAGTGCGATAAAATTTGTCCAGGATTTGTATTGTGGCTACTGCTAAATCTTTGGCCATCCCTTGCCACTCTTGTTGTAACAATTCTCCTAAGGTGAGATAACAAGCTAATTTATCTAGCCAAGGTAATGGGACTTGTTTAATAGCAGCAAAATACTCAAAGAAATTTCTACATCTGGGAAAAATTATTTTACCCCGGTTAGAAGGGTCAAACCAGATAGAGAATGAGTGTACAGACTGAGCATTAATATTAATTGATTGAGTAGCATGCCTTCTAAGAAAGAATAAATTTTCTGGAACTTCATAGAAGCGACCAAGTAGACCCAATCTAGCTAGTAATACTTTATCAGAACGACCGTAATTATCAATGAGTGGAGTTGTTTTCAGAACATTGGTGCGTATCAATCCAAAAACTTGATAACAAGAATGGGGACAACAAGCCAAGTCTCGAAAACGCTCTTGTGGTTTAATTGAATCTGTCCTCAGTTTAATATTTTCATTTGTCCATTTGACATATAGATCGTCATCTTTTTGTAACAAATTACCATTATCATCTATCACTTTAGCAATGGAGTGACAGAGAACAACATCAGGACTTTTATCGAGAACTGCAACACACCTTTCCAGTAATTCTGGAGCACATACATCATCATGAGCAGCCCATTTAAAATATTCACCTCTAGCTAGCCCAAAAACGCGGTTAAAATTAGGAGATGCGCCTATATTTTGCTTGTTACGATAATAACGGATACGCCTATCTTTAGCTGCATATTCTCTACAAATTTCCTCAGTTGCATCATTAGAAGCATTGTCAGAAATAATCAGCTCAAAGTCTACAAATGTCTGTTGTAAAATTGCTTCTATTGCCGTTCTCAAAAAACGGGCACCGTTGTATACGGGCAATCCGATACTTACACGAGGATTTTCACGTTTCATAGAATAATCTTCTCCTAATAAAACTTAAGTCCTTAAGAATAAATCTCCTCTGATATCTAATTCAATTTAGCTTGAAAACAATCAGGCAGAACCCTACCAAATTAATATACAGTCTCTTCCGCTACAACTTGATATTACCATTGAAATAAGTATAGTATTTTTATATTTTAGATAAAAATACTATAAAAATGCTGTGAATTTATTATGTAAAAATTAAAAAAAAACAATATTTGATGATTTTGTCATTCAATTTTAGATTTTAGATTTTGGATTGACGAGCGACCCCCTAAAGGGTTCGTTAGTTACTTCAAGTCGGGGAAAAGGGATGGAGTACTAACTCACCGCGACGACGACAGTCGCTCTGGGTAGCGCGAGTCAATATAATATCAATTAAATGCTGGTTTATATAGTAATATGCTTGAATTTTTGCAAAAAAATATGAGTCTGGTGGTAATGCTCACCAGATGTATATCTTGAGAATCAAATATTAGCTCTATAGTTATAGGCTTGAGATGAAAAAGTATGCTAATACTTTTTGTGATTTTCAGAATTAATCTCAAGTCACAATATCACTTGTTGAAGTATCATTATTTTACCCATAAATTAGCTTTCATAGAATACATTTTTCTTTTTATGGAAAGCATAATTTTCAACCCAGACATTGAAGATAACAGACATAATTAAATGACTAGCTAATACTGCGATCGCAACCCACAATACTCCCATTTTTACTGTTACTAATAAAGCGGCTGTAAACACTACAGTATAAATAACATCAAAGTAAAAGACTATGTGGGTTTTATCTATAGCATTGAGTACAAGGGAGGATGAGAGTTTAAAGGCTCTGGGTATTACAGAAAGACAGATAAGTATCAATATAGGAATGGCACTACTCCATTTTTGACCAAATATAACGGGTACATAAAACGGAGCAGCGGCTGATTGTAGAAGAACAATTGGAACTATCACGCTAGCAATTGTTTTCACACTGTTAACATATCTTGCCTTAAACTGTTGGTAATTTTTACGAACAGAACAAAGATGGGGAAATAGAGGAGCTATTAATGTTTGGACTATATTCATAGTAATGCCAGAACCTGCATTAAATGCGAAGTAATATATACCCAGCTCATTAATTCCCAGGAATCTACCAACTATCAAATAATCCAAATTCATTCTGAGTCTGTTTAAAAATTCAACGGCAATGACATTTTTGCCAAAATTAGTAATATCTTGCCATTTATCTAACTTAAACGATTTAGGTGGTCTCCAGGAACTATTTTTATAATATACAAAAATCCAAACTACATTCGATATGACCATAGCCCAAACTATAGACCATACACCCATACCCAAAACAGCTAAAGTGACGGTGATCAAATTACCCAGTAGTGATTGACCAGCATTACCTATGGCTTTTATTTTGAGACGATTTTCTCTTTCTATTAATGCACCTTGTACTAGAAAAATAGGAAAAATTAAATAAACTAAACCCACACTACAAATGGGTAAAATTAAATTGGGGTTACCATAGAAATATGCAATGGGAAATGCAGCTAGACATTGCAAAAGAAATACCGAGACGCACAATATCCAGTTTAGCCAGTAAGAGGTATTGCATATGGTTTCCAGTTCCTCTTCGTCAGCCTGGACAATCTTAGCCATAGTTCCCCTATCTAGGGTAAACAGAGCGGAAAATTCAATCACAATATAAACAATTGCCATTAGCCCATAATCTTTAGGGCTAAACATGCGAGCTAGGGTGACTGTTGTTCCTAAACGAAAAATACGATTGGCTAATTCTGCCAATCCTAGCCAACCAGCGTTACGAATAAATTGACCTGAAAATGTTTTTTGTAACTTAGCAATGAGCATTGATATTTGATTACCTTAGGTTAATTATTGATTGAGAGAATAATTTAAGGTGTAAATTAGGTGTGGCCAAAATAGTAGTCTTGATAATAGGATTCATGCTATTTTTTTCTTGACCCTCATCTCCTCTTAAGCCCTCCGCAGTCGCTCATGGGGGAGATCACGCCACTTCTCTCAACGGAGGGAACCGACCCACGAGAGTGGCTCCCCAAGACTGCGCTGCTCTCTACATTTATATATGGGGTTTCTCCCCTGCCTTTTCCGGACTGGGTAATAGTTTTTATAATTACATCACGGTAATGTCTGGCGATGGCATCCCAACTAAAGCCTAAGGCATGTTCTCTAGCTCGTGCTTGCCAATCTCCTTGGAGTACTGTTGATAATGCAGTCGCATAACTATCTGGATTCGTGACATCACACACTACTCCACCATTGCCGACAATATAACGACGCATCAAATCGTCAGTGGCAACTACTGGTAAGCCACAAGCCATCGCTTCTAGGTATGCAAGCCCAAAAGGTTCATTAATGGATGGAAGGGTAAAGGCATCCGCACTCCGATACACTGAGGGCATTTGTTGGTGAGGAACACTCTTAATTACAAACCGCTCCGTACCTAACAATTTTTCTCCTAAAGTCTGAAAATAATCCCGGTCTAATCCATCACCACATAATAAAAGACTGGCTTGTGGTAAGCGAGCCACAGCTTGCATTGCTAATTCTACCCGTTTATGGCTATTACGTTTTAAAGAAGCAACACACAGAACCACTGGTTTGGGCAAATTTAAATCAATGCGATCGCCATTTGGTGTAAATTTATTCACATCCACACCATTGGGAATCACACTGATAACTTGACTGGGTCGGAGATTGCGAGCAAATACGGCTGTTTCCTCGGAAAATACTACCAATCTATCTGGTTGAAAACGTAGGTTACGAGCCAAGGAAACTCCTTTTCCCATTAAACCAACGTGCTCTGTGAATAAAATCGGAGTTCCCTTAATGGCTCTGACAACAGCTGCCATTGCCAGACCACCATAGTCATTGCACGGAAATATTAAGTCTGTGGGATGGGTCAAACAATGAATCGCACAGGGTAAAAAGTTGGATAAATGTTCTATAACTATTTCTGGGTGGGTAGCAAAGCGATGAAGCAGGGGAGCAACCAGTGGATGGCGCACTAAATTATAGGCATCAACCCGGGGAATACCACCAGCAGGATAGCAGAAGTCGGTGCAAGTAGCACCACTCAATAATTCTACGTCAAAGTAGGAATTAAGATGACGGGCTAGTTCAATGGCAAAAATTTCTCCACCACCACTCCAATTCACCCCTGCACTAGGATTAACAATAGTAATACGATAGGTCTGTGTAGTTTGCATATTGAATATCAGTAAGTTGGCACGAATAATTGGTAATTGGTAATTGATAATTAGTACACACGGATGAATCCTCTTTCTTGAGCCAATCACAGATTACACAGATTCCACTGTCCGTGTAATCCAAAAATCCGTGATCCGATCACAGATTACACAGATTCCACTGTCCGTGTAATCCAAAAATCCATGATCCATAAATAAATTTAGGGGCTAATGCACCATTAATTATGAATTAATAATTATGAATTAATTGGTCACACACCCTACAGTTAGTAATGTGCCAGTTGCGTAAGTTTTATAGAGTTATCTTTGGTATTAGACTGATTCCAATTGTCCCAACCTGCGATCGCCATTAGAGTTGACCAATAGAAAAAGAAGGTAGTATGGCTCCATATATTTTCAGTAATCATACCTACAGGTAATGCGAGGGAAATGGCTAATAAAATTTCACATAATTGGCGTTGTGAACTACTAATAGTTGGAGAACGGAGTAATTGCAATATCCTTACTACCTGAGAGGCTAAAAAAGTGATAAAAGTTACAATACCTAAAACCCCTCCTTCTATTAAGGCTCGAATATAATCATTGTGAGGTAAAAGCCCACTATGACTAACAAATGGAGTGGTTCCTAAGCCAAAACCTAATAGAGGAGAATATTCCCACTGTTTTAGCAAGTAACTCCACTCAGCTAATCGCCAATTGAAGCTATTGCCATCACTTTTAGAGAGAGTAATGGCACGGGATATATTCATATCAGGATTTAAAAGTGGTGTTTCGGCAATTGAAGCCAGACGTTCCTGCCCAAACTCTGTCATGCCAAACAAACCGATCACAATGGCAAATAATAATAATCCACCAATCAGATTAGTTAAACTTAATCTGGGAACAACTAATACCAAGATAAAAACAGCCAGCATGACAATGCTAAATAAAGCCTTTGTACCGACAAAAAAGAATGCCAGTACGCCCAATAAAACTAACCAGGTTACCCGTTGTTTTGCACATCTGAGTTTCCAGGTGGTTAGACCAATAAACAGCAGTAAAAAGGTTCCAAAGGTATTTGGATGACCAAGAGTACCGTTGATCCGAGAAAGATTTTCACCTATGGAATCGGCAGTTACATTGACTAATTGAGAAGGAAGGACTGATTGGGGTAGAAATGTCTGCATCGCTGCTGCTGTTAATGGTGCGATTAGACTTAGAAATAAAAGAGATATGAGTTTTTGGGGATGAACTCTATCTTTGAGCTGCATTACTATTAGATAGACCATCAACCAGGAAAACAGGCGCACCCATTCACGGATAGCTGTTGGTAAATATGAACCTTCTAGTCCTAATCCCCCAAGAGGTAATAGTACTACCCATAGTCCCTGTAATAAGATCCATCCTACAAATAACCACCAGAAGTTATCTACTTGTATACGTTGACCTGTTAAGAGCTTGAGGGTTACATATAATATAGCCAATATGTCTAAGCCAAGTGCAAATGCTGCTGGTATTTGGTAGTCGGAGAAAATATCGAGAGAGCTACGCAGAATCAACAGACCCATAACAGCTTGCTCAAATTTGGCAAAGAACCAGACAAGTACTGCCCCTCCAAACAGAGCAGCACCTACTAGCAGGGGCTTTAGACCAGCCAGGAAGCCCACAACTAACCCTATAGCAATACCTCCCAAGGCGACAAAAAACGTCAAACGGGAAGAAAGATTTGAGCTTTGAAGTTTTAACATTGTCATCGATATCTCAAATCATTAATCTGAAGTTTCAACCCTAGATTCAGTAGTAGTAGATGCAACCAAACGCTTAAGTGGTTTTTCTAAGACTGGTTGATAGCCCTTCACTGGATAACGGTAATATCTTTCAGTCAATCCGGTGATTCCATTCACCGCTATTCCCAAGATTGGGATTCTGTTCTTATTCAGTTCTGATACTGTTCTTTGCAATGCTTCTTTGATAGTAAAGCTGGGACGGGTAACCATAACTACCCCATCACTCTGTTGTCCCAATGTGGCAGCATCAGCACAAGCACCTAAAGGAGAAGTATCTACAATCACGCAATCATAATGATTTTGAGCTTCTCTCAATAGCGATCGCATGGCTTCTGACTCTAGCATTTGGGATGGTCTACCGTATAATTTACCACATGGCAGTATAAATAAATTCTCTACTGCTGTAGGCTGTACGGCTGACTGCAAAGTTTTTTCACCGTGAAGTACATCCGTAACTCCCGTGTCTGGAACCATTTGAAAGAGGTTGTGTTGTACGGGACGGCGCAAATCAGCATCTATGAGTAGTGTCTTTCGAGATAACATGGCAGAAGTTGCAGCTAGGTGAGAAGCAACAACTGATTTCCCTTCACCAGAAATGGTACTGCTAACCACAATCAGCTTTAATTTCTCTGGGCTGCGAAATTCTAGGTTCTTAAACAGCATCCGGTAAGGCTCCACAAACCCCACTTGATCTAGAAACCTCTCAGCGGGTTTGAGCAGTAGGGCTGATTTTGGTAAACGGGGCAATACTCCTAGTAATGGTAATTTTACTAGTTCTTCAGCCTCTAATGGATCCCTTAGTGTATTATCCATTACTTCTAATAATAGGACTACACCAGTCGCCAGCACAGTGCCAAAGGTTGCAGCTAGAACCAACACCACAGCTGGTATGGGTGATGTTGGCAATAGTGGTGCTTTTGCTTTGCCTATAATTCTCAGGTTTTCTACTTTTTGGGCTTCAGCAATCCGTGCTTCTTCTAGGGTACGCTGTAGTGTTTTTAACGATTGAGCCGCTTCTTCTCGTTCTCGAATTAGTTTAGTTAAAGGTTGTAGCTTAACTGGTAGTTGAGTCAGGCGAGTTTGCAGATTACCTCGTTCAATCTGCACAGCTCTGAGTCTGTTTTCCAAGGCTACCCGCTCAACTTCTGTATTTACAAGTTGAGAAGTGAGTTGTTGACTGATTTGGTCGCCAGCTATATCCTTTGCAGGAGCATTTTGAGTTCCTGGGGCAATGCTATTAAGTTCCTGTTGGTATAAAGACCTAATCCCATCCCGTTCTTGAATTAGATTCCTGACAGTGGGATGATCATCTGTCAAGCTCACTCGAGCGGCAATTATTCTTTGGTCTATTTCTGCTAATCTTGTCCTTAACTGCCTTAATTCTTCATCTTGACCGCTACGCACCTTAGCATAGGCAGTATTGAGGTTTCCTGCCTGAGTAATTTTTCGCAGGGATGCTTCGCGCGATCGCACTTCTTGGAGTTGGGTTGTCAGGGTACGTTCCTGCCCTTCCAAGGTGGCTAAACTTTCTACCATGCTGCGGCTTTGCTCGTCAAAAGAGATAATTCCGCTCTTTTGTCTATATCTGTTTTCCGCTGCTGATGCTAATCGCCAGCGTGTACGAGCTTTGGGAACCTCAGTTTTTTCTAAAAATTCCCGCACTTTTCTCGCTTCTGATTTAATGTTCTTGATGTTTTCCTCAAGCATTGCTTGGGCAACTGCATTCAACATTTTGGCAGCTAAATTAGCATCTTCGTTCGCATACCTCAATTCGAGAATGTTAGTAGTTGGTATATTTTTGACTTTTAAATCCCGATTTAAGGCTTCACTGAGTGCATCAACTGTCAGTTGGTTGGAATTTGGCACAGCTATGGCGATCGCTCGCTCTAAAACTGGCTGGGACTTCGCTAATTCTGCTTGGTCAGACACCGGATCGGGACCGCCAAACTGCCGAGGTACTTGGGTTAAGTCTCGACCGAATTGGGAAATGCTCACTAGTTTGTTATCAAGCATCAGTCGCGTAGATGTCTCATACATTCTAGGGGCGACCATCAGATAAGCAACCGCTCCAGCTATAACAGCGGAGAATGTTGCTACAGCGGGCAAAGCACGCCGTTGCAGGACTATTGGTAGGGATGAAATGCCTTTTTCCATCGTCAACTTACTCTAGTTTTTTTCAGAAAGTAAATACAGCCTAAATCATTAATCATGTCAATAATGTCTATTTCTGTCTGCATTACCTTCCTATGGATGACATCGTTTGCATTGGGCTTACTGTAAAGGTTTTTGACTGATCAGGTTTATTTTTTACTGAAAACTCCAGCCAGTCCACCTGTGGAAGAGCTAGTTTCAGTCAAATCAATTTTTTGTGGGTAATTCAAAAGACTATTATATAATTTCAAATTTTCAGATGTAATTTGATCCCAGCTATAGTTTAACTCTACGTACCTTTTTGCTTTCTGGGCCATTAAAGCCAGTTCTTGGGGATGGTTGATAGCCCAATTCATAGAAGTCATACAAGATTCTAGGTTCCCTGCTTCAAACAGCACTCCCTTCCCGCCATTAATCAATTGCTGATGGGGTGGGATATCACTTGCTAATACAGGTATACCTTCTTGCATTGCTTCCAGCATCGCTAAAGGTAATCCTTCTAGATCGGAAGGTAAGACGAATAAACCAGCACCCCGAACAATTTCCCACAGACGAGCACCCCGCAATTCTCCCGCAAAAATAACATCGGGATTATTTGCTACTTTTTCGAGTAGTTCGGAAGTAAACGACTTAGTATCGCTGACTCCACCTGCCAGTACTAATTTCCATCCTTCTGGTTTGAGGGCACTAAACGCTTCTACCAGTAAGTCAGGACGTTTTTCTGGTACTAACCTACCTAAAAATATCAGATAACGTCCCTGTTTTAAACCCAAAGATTTTCCATAATTAAATTGCGAGTCGGAATTACCATACTGGGCTGGTGCATTGGGAATATAGACTGTCTTACGATTGTAGGTCTTTAAAAAGTAGTGATGTAATGCTTCTGACACCACAACCATACCATGGGCACAACGTACTGCTGCCTTCTCTCCCATTTGAATCAAACGGGTGGAAAAACCTCCCCACTTTGCCCGTTGCCAGTCTAATCCTTGGCATGTGACTACCACTTTTGCTGATGTTGCAATTCTGGGCAAATAAGTAAATAGAGATGGTCCTAGGGCATGGAAGTGAATAATGTCATATTTTTTACCACTAGCTGCGATCGCTCCTAGGGCTGAAGTCATGAAAGCGTCTACCCCTTTGGCTTCCCAACCTGGTAAAGAAATAACATTGACACCCTGATAATCATAATTCTCTAGCCACCCAAATTCTGTATAAGAACAACGGGCGAATAAATCAACTGTGTGACCTTTTGCCACGATCCGTGGATACAATTCTGCACAGTAATGCTCAATACCTCCCTGCTTTGGAGGTAGACCCTTGGCACCAATTACAGCTATTTTCATAGTAATTACTTTATGCTCCTAGATAATTGTTGTCAAATATACATAAAATTATTTCAGTTTTAGACTGAGAAAAATACTTAGGGCTTTAGTTACAAAAAGTATTTTTTTAGACGTTACTGAAAATAAATTCTGGTTTAGAGTTGAAATTTACGTTTAAACTGACAGTCATTAGCTCTCCTCACTCCCAAAAATTGATGATTTTTACACTAAAACTGCTGGTTGATATTGCTGCTGCCACCGAGCGAACATATCACTATATACATCCTTGACAACAGTACGGGCGGCATAGGGTTGTGCGGTGCGGATGCAAGATTCCTGAGGATAATTTTCTGGATGCAGCACGACTCTTTTGAGAGCATCGGCGATGGCATCTGGGGTGCGTTCGTCACAAACTACGCCGCTATCAGAAGTCAGTAATTTCGGCGTTTCCCCACATCTAGTGGTGACTACAGGAGTTCCACAGGCTAATGCTTCCAATACCACTAGAGGTAACCCTTCGTAAGCACTACTCAGCACAAATGCATGGGAAACTCGATGTAGCTTGGCTACTTTCTCAGGTGCTAAAGCACCAAGCATGGTTACTTGCTTGTCTATACCCAATCGACTAATTTCTGCTGCCAATGGCGATGCTAATTCCCCATCTCCTGCAATCAACAGATGGACTGATGGCTCTTGCATGGCTGCTAATGCATTTACTAACAGCAAAGGATCTTTCTGTGGATGCAATCTACCCGCAAACAGAATAAAGCGGGTTTGCTCATCTACACCCAGCTCCTTGGTTAACTGATATTTTTCAGCCTCTGTTTTCTCTCTGTCCAAGGGATAAAAAATCTGATTGTCAAATGAGTTTTTGATATAAGCGATGCGATTGGCAATACTGGGGTAACGCCTTCGGTACATTTCTGCTGCATCTGTATTGCAGGAAAGTATCTGGTTAAATTGCCCCACTAGACTCTTCTCTAAGGCAAAATATGCACCCGGAAATCTACGCCATAAAATCGCGTTCTTATCTCCTACAGTTTTCATCTGTGTTTGGATGTCATTATGAATGAACAGAGTTTTCTCTCCCTGCCAATGACGAGTCACCAAAGTCGGCTCTAGCCGATGAAAGTGCATGAAGTCTGACGCAAAACAATGCTTTCTCAATGCGGCGGTGTACTTGATGGTCGTAGGAATCAACCTTCTGACATTATCATCCTTTAATGCCAACAGAGGAAAAAATTCTATCTCTTGGCCTGCAAATTCCCCAATTTGCCATGTACCAATTCTGTCTTTGTCAGGATCTCCTGTTCCTACCAAACGCAATGCAAATTCTTGGGGTGCATATTTGATGAAAATGTTGATTAGGGTCTGAATCCCTCCGATAGTCTTATTCCAGGGATTGTATTGGTAAAAAATAGTCAGAATTGGTTTTTTCATTTCATACATTCTGGAAGGATTTATACTGCAAAAATGTTATCGCCATTTTCCCCAATCAAATATTTTTTAAGCTTTTATAAATATTTGATATTCATCGATAATTTCTTGACATTCAATTTCATATTATCTTCATACAAACTTTGCAATTTCATTAAATTATTCGTCAAGAAATAAAATGTCGATATATTTGCCAAACAGTACAGTAAAACTCATAGGTTTATATTACTTAGCCCGAGTCATTCTATACAGCAGCTTTTCTGCTAGCTATTTCAGCCATAAAAGAATTATTTAATAATGCACCATCCTGTTCTCAGGATATGCTGCCAGCAAAAAATATACTTTTTGGACAATATTTAGCTGTAAATATCTCTTACATACTATTTGCATGACCATTCCTTATCCTCCCATTGCCAAAGACCACCGCTTATGAAGTTAAGACTAGAATTCCCTTGGAGATAAAATTTTGTCTGATGAGATACAAACTTCAGAGGAGAAATGACTTCAATTACATCTGTTAATTTAATACTTTGTTACTTACAAGTAAAACAAGTGTAATTGCAGTAATTTAACTCCAAGAGTAGAATTCCCTTTAAATAGATTAATAAACCTTCAGGAGCAATCTGATGATTTATATATCTGAAGTTTCACAGTAGCATAAATATTGCTGACAACTTTTGAGAGAAAAATGATTTTTACCAATTCTTTATAAACTATTAATTCGCCCTGTATTCCCGTTCGTGTGATTCTGTATATCTGAGCTGCTGCATTTTGTGTTAGTTGGTTGTTGTAAAACCCACTGAAAAACCAGAATTATGGTTATATATTGGCAAAATGATAACTGCACAGCCAAAGTATAGTTATGTTTCATTTGATGCTGATGAGCAAAAAATGGTATTTTGCTCCTTTACAATAAGTTCATAAACTTTCAATATTTTATGGTGAATATACAGAGGAATGATGTGGATGATGGGAACAGGGCAAACCCATCTAAACTACCCTTGACAAAAACCCTGATAAATGCATTAACAGAAGAATCGCGAGTGAAAGTTTGATTTATTTTCCGGTCAATAACCGGGCATTAATGGGATTATTTTGGGCTTTATTGATATTGAGGTATTCTTGTTGACCGAAGGCTTCTGCTGGAGGCACCGGGAGCAGAAGGAAAACCCTCCGCTCAACCCCTCTGACTTATGGATACAAGCCCCGCCGTTTACGACGGAAGGAGTTTGGTAGGAGTCCAAGCTTTTTCCAAACATAAGAACCTTCTTCCTTCTTCCTTCACGTTGACGAGTTCCCTTTAAAAAATGCGTTTTTTTTAGCCCAGTATTAACACTAGTGAGTACAAGTAATATATTTTACTTAAATAAAAAATTACTGTCAACTCAAATATCGTGGAGTGGAAATGAGAGGGCACTGGAAGGAGTGAGATTTTTGATTGTCCTGAAATAAACATCTGCAAAATGGAGCGGACAAATGCTCAAAAAGCAGCACCAACACAGCGATCGCCTATTATCGTCAAAAGTCATATTTCACGTACATGGAATTACGAAAGTCTACCAGATGGGAGAGGTGGAAGTTCGCGCTCTACGGTCAGTGGATCTAGAACTTTATGAAGGAGAGTTTGTAGTTCTGCTGGGGCCTTCTGGGAGTGGTAAATCAACTCTTTTGAACATTCTGGGGGGATTGGACGTACCTTCTAGCGGTCAAGTATTTTTTCACGATCGCGAATTAACCCATGCTAGCGATGCTCAACTGACTCGATTTCGCCGTGACTGCGTTGGTTTTATTTTCCAGTTTTATAATTTGATTCCCAGTCTCACTGCCAGGGAAAATGTTGCTTTAGTGACAGAAATAGCCCGAAGACCAATGTCTCCAGAACAGGCTTTAGAACTAGTGGAATTGGGCGATCGCTTGGATCATTTTCCGGCGCAAATGTCTGGTGGGGAACAACAACGGGTAGCGATCGCTAGGGCTATTGCCAAGCGTCCAGAGGTTTTATTGTGTGACGAACCCACGGGGGCACTTGATTTTCAAACGGGAAAATTAGTGTTGGAAGCACTAGCACAGGTAAACCAAGAACTAGGTACTACGACGGCAGTAATTACCCATAATGCTGGTATTTCTGCGATGGCTGACCGAGTAATTTCCATGAGGAGTGGTGAGATTGTCAGCATACATAGTAATGAGCATAAACTAGTACCGGCTGAGTTGGAGTGGTAGTTGTTAGTTGTTGGTTGTTGGTTGTTGGTTGTTGGTTGTTGGTTGTTAGTTGTTGGTTGTTAGTTGTTGGTTGATAGCTTAATTCTTTCACTCCTTCACTCCTTCACTCCTTCACTCCTTCACTCCTTCACTCCTTCACTCCTTCACTCCTTCACTCCCTCACTCCTTCACTCCTTCACTCCTTCCCTCCTTCTTAGAGAGTGCTTCCAAGCTCTCCAGGCGACTTTGCAGTTTTTGGTTTTCTTGCTTGAGCTGATCCAATTCTTCTCGCAATTGGCGCAGAGTTTTGTCTGTACCGATATTTTTTTGCACCTTGGCAATCTTTTCCTCGGCACGGCGACGTACCCGCCCATCAGTGGATTGGTTGGCTAAAGATTGCAAAATTCCCAAGGCTTTGGGTGTTTCCATTTGTCCTAGGGCTGTTACCACTGCTACCTGGGTTAAAAAGAAGGTTTCTTTGGCAAGTTCTTTTAACCGCTCTAAAATACGCTCTAAATTGGTGGGAGTTTGACCGACGGAAATTTTACCTAAAGCACGAATTGCTCCTAAACGCAAGGATTGAGGTACGCCCAATTGGGTATATTCCAAAATTACGTTGAGGGCTGGTTCTGAGGTTTTCAAGGCTGCTAAACCGCCAATAGCACCACTACGAACTACTTCATTCCACCCTGCTTTTTCTGCCAATACGGTTTTCAGTAGTTTTAATACCTTTTCTTCTTTGGGTTTATCCGTAGAAACCGCAGCAATTTCCCCTACCCCGCGACAGGCTGCTGCTTCCACATAATAGCTGTCATCCCCTGACTTAACGATGGGTTTTAAAGCTTTATAACTGGCATTGGTTTTAATGGTTGCCAAGGCTTCTACCACAGCACGACGAACTCTAGCATCCCCATCTTTTAATCCAGGTGTTAAAGCATCAAAGGTTTGATCTAACTTGATTTTTGCTAGTTGCTTGGCGACTTCAGCACGGATACCCCAGAAGGGTTCACTGGTGAGTGCTGTTGATAGTGCTTTGATGGCTTCTAAACCGCCTTTTTTCCCTAATGCTTCTGCGGCATAAATGCGGGCAAGGGGGTCGGGAGCTGATGCTAATTGAGCTTTTAATTCAGGTATGGCATATTCTAGGGCAACTGTTTTCAGGAAATGGTTGCCGTGATCGAAACTGACAAATTGGGGCTTCTCTTCCAGGGGGAAGTAAAAGCTTTGTTCCTTTTCATGTACCCGTACTGTAAAAGTTTTCAGCTGTGGGGGTTCGTCTGATTGGGTATAACCGAAGGCAATGGGTATTTTCAGATCGAATAAATAATTACTGCTACTAGTTTTCCCTTCTTTAGCTTGGGTTTGAGTAACTGTTACTTTGGCTAAATTACTATCTCCATCCCAGGAGTATGCCACTTTAAAGTCAGGGTGTCCCCCACGGTACACATATTGGTCGAACAGGAAGTTAAGATTACGTCCAGTTGCTGTTTCGATGGCGCGTAATAAATCTATGGTTTCTACGCTTTGATGGGCATGAGTCTGGACAAAAGTTTGTATCGCCTGCCAAAACAATTCTTCTCCCAACTCGGCGCGGAGCATATGATAAACACAAGCGCCTTTTTCGTAAATGTGGCTATCATAAAGTTCGATCGCTTCCCGGTAAATATGAGTTACCATAGGACGACGATAGCGATCGCTATCTTCACTCAAATAACCACGAGCATCTTGCAGGCGATAATATGCTGCTTCATCTGTACCATACTCTTGTTCTGCCCACATCACTTCGGAGTAGGTGGCCATACCTTCTTTCACCCAAGCATGGGACCAATGCTTGATTACCAGCAAGTCTCCAAACCATTGATGTGCTAGTTCATGTACGACTAACCTTTCGGTGTTGCGATTATCTAAAGCTGCTTTGGCATCCAATAAACATCTATCTGTTAGCAGGGTGGTGGAAGTATTTTCCATCCCACCAAAGATAAAGTCATCGACACATACTTGGGCATATTTAGGATAGGCATAACCATAGCCATACTTTTGACTGAGAAACTCCATCATTCGGGGAGTTTTACCCATACTCAATCGAGCTTCTTTCTCCCGCCCTTTTTCCACATAGTAAGTAACGGGTTTACCATTCCATTCATCCCTAATTTCTGCAAAATCCCCTACTGCTAGGGTCATTAAGTAGGTGGGATGAACTTGCTGCTGTGACCAATGATAAATTTTATCATCCCCATTTGACTCAGTCCCAATTAATTCTCCATTGGAAATTGCCATTAAGGATTTAGGGATACGGACGCGAATTTCGCTGGTAGATAGTTGTCCGGGATAGTCAAAGCAAGGGAACCAGAAACGGGAGTCTTCATCCTCCCCTTGAGTCCAGACTTGAGTTGGTTTGTGGGGATAGTGTTCATTGGGTTGAATAAAGTAGATCCCCCGTTGTGGCTTTTCTACGGAATAGGCGATCGCCATATTTATCCGTTTATTTACTTGGGTCTGAGTATTTAATTTAACCGATACTTCTGATCCATCGTAATCAAATTTCTGCTCCACATCATCAACTTTGATGGAGGCAATATCAAGGTTAACAGCATTTAAATTTAAGCGATCGATGCCATTACATATAGGGGTGAGGGTAATGTGACAAGTACCTTGTAAACTCTGTTTGGGGATATCCAAACTGAGGTCTAAAAAAATATGTTCTACTTGTCCGGGACGATCTGGATTGTAATGTGGTTTTGCCCCCGGTAATTCAAAAGTCTTGTACTGGTTATTATCTGTATCAAAATAAAAATGAGACATTGATAGTTAGTGTTGGGAAAATAGTTAGGAGTTAGGAGGCGCGGAGTAGGGGCGCAACGCTTGCGCCCTCAAGTTAGGAGTTAAGAGTGGGGAAGAAGTGTTTTTATTTCTAACATATTTTCTTATAGCAAAAAAGACAAAAATGTAGGGGCACTATTTTTGTAGTGTCCCTAATCATTTATGAAAACAATTTTTACTCTCCAATACCAGCAAGAAAAACTAGTGGATACTTAATAGTATATTTGTATTATTTTTTAACTGGTACCTCTGGGGCGAATTTATACTTAGCAATGATGAAACAATGTTTCCAGATAAACTCGGGCTGCGCGGCGATCGCTATCTCCATTTTGTAGTAAAAATAAGGATAAAGCTGCTGTTAACACCCTATTTTGATCCCAATCGGGGTGTGCTGCTAAGTAGCTATTTAGCGATTCGTGGAGTGTTTCGGGGATTTCGGTAAAGATGCTTACTGTTGGGTTCATGCACTTTTCTCCTTGGAACTCCATCAATGGGTAAATCTTGCTTATGGTGAAGTCCGGGCGGCGACACAAACTCCTTGACAATTACGACAATCTATCGCAAAAGCTTTGGTAATTTTACACAGCTGCTCAATGGACAAAAAAAGCAAGCCGCATTATTGTGCGCTAAAAGGGGGTGGGTTTGTCAATGCTGCGAAATGTAACAAATAACTTTATCTTAAAAAAATATTTACGAAATCATAAGGTTTTCAGCCTGTTTTTTGTTACATAACTTAACTTAAACTCAGTCTTGTAAGTTTTATGTGCCTCAGGGAACAAAATCCCCAAGCAAACACCAAGGGCTTGTAACAACGTAAATTGCTTGTGGAAAACTACAAATTACCTGTGGAAACTCTGTGGAATTGGTGAGGAAAAATTCCAGGAATGATAAGAATTACAAAAATATTCTTAATTCTCAGAAATCTTTGCCAATGAAATTAAGGAAACTAGTAGATGCGATCGCCATGAGTTAAAGTTGGGTCAACAAGAAGGGTGTGGGGTATGGGGTGTAGGGTGTAGGGTAATTGGTGGGGGCTTGTACCCCTATTGGTTCCGGGGCAGGGTGGTGAACTACCCCGCCGCATAGGCGGACGGGGCTTCTGTACTCATAGGCGAATGCCTTAGATGAGACTTTCGCCCCATCTTTGGTCTTACTTCCCCTCCTACAGCAGAGACGGCTGAACCTTCCGCCTTTAGCATTCTGATTCCCTCTGCTCTAATATTTATTGCTGCATTGCCTCCAAATTGAAGATGATATTACAGAAATTGAACGCTATTGGAAGTTAGTATAATGAGCAATAATCAAGAAATAAATTATCAATATACGGGAGATTATCAACCTGAAACTGGGACTGAAGACCCTAAGAAACGAATATATTATCCCTATTTACCCAGTGATGATTTAAAAGAGGCGGTTAACTTAGCGATCGCACTGGAGCGGCCATTACTATTAGAAGGGGAACCAGGTTGTGGTAAAACTCATTTGGCTAGTGCAGTTGCCTATGAGTTTACCCAAAAATACCTGCAAAATCAGCAGAATAACCAGGAAGAACAAAAGTGGTGGGATTACTATATTTGGAATATTAAATCTACTACCCGCGCCCGTGATGGACTTTACAGTTATGATGCAATTGCTAGATTGCGTGATGCTCAATTAATGGGAACCGACCCCCAACGATTGCAAGATTTTCTAGGGATTGTAGAAACTGGAGATTTAAAAAATAGATTGCAAGATAAGAGAAATTATCGCAAATTTGGAGAGCTAGGTAAAGCATTACAATAACATGATTATCGTCCTATTTTATTGATTGATGAAATTGACAAAGCCGACAGTGATTTTGCTAATGATTTATTACTTGAGTTAGAAGAATTGCGTTTTGAAGTACCAGAAACAGGAGAATCTTTTCCTACTCCCAAGCACAAACCAATTGTTTTTATTACTAGCAATCGTGAAAAGCCGTTACCAGAACCTTTCCTTCGTCGCTGCCTGTACTTTTTTGTCAAATTTCCAGACCAAAAGAAAGGTGAATTACAGAAAATTATAAATATCCGATTCGGTGAATTTAAAAAAGATAAACGAAAATTAGTTAATCAAGCAATAGACCGCTTCTATAAAATTCGTGAAACATTAGAAAATATCCCTGGAAGTAGACCACCAGGAACCAGTGAATTTATCGAGTTTCTCACTGCTCTTTTAAAGAGAGAGGATATTAGCCAAGCATTAAAGGATTTGGAAGATTTATCGAACAAATTACCCTTATTAGGAACATTATTGAAAACCAAGCAAGACCAAGATTTGTTCCGGGAAAGAAAAAGCAATTGATGTCAAGCTGACACCAAATAAAAAAATGTTTACAACAGATGTAGGGGCGGGGTTTCCCCGCCCTTTGTTTTGTTGGGTTGACCCGCCCTTGGTTGGGTTGACCCGCCCTTTGTTGGGTTGACTTTTGACTTTTGACTTTTGACTTTTGACTTCCGCAAAGCGGTTAACCCGCCCTTTGGGTTGTTGCCCATTTGGTTTTTATTACCCTTTTGATGCGATCGCTTTTTTGGGTTTCCCACCCCTTCTAATGTGTCCCATTGTTTTTTCAAATTGATATCACATTCCGCACCCCATTACTCCATAATTCTGCATCTATAGTGAAATACAACCCCTATATTTACAATCGCCAATCAATTCGTCTGCGGGAATATGATTATTCACAACCAGGAGCATATTTTATTACCATCTGCACCCAGCACAAGGAATGCAATTTAGGTGAATTGATAAATGGGGAAATTCAATTTACTGTTCGGGGTATGATTGCGTCTGTATTTTGGCTAGAAATTTCCCACCATTTTCCCAATGTTGAATTAGATCAATTTATCCTTATGCCCAATCATATCCACGGCATTATCTTCATTGGGGATAAAAATATTGCTGAAAACCCAACAATGGGCGGGGAAACCCCAATAATGGGCGGGGAAACCCCGCCCCTACGGAAGGGGAAAACCCCAATAATGGGCGGGGAAACCTCAACAATGGGCGGGGAAACCTCAACAATGGGCGGAGAAACCTCAACAATGGGCGGAGAAACCTCAACAATGGGCGGAGAAACCCCAATAATGGGCGGGGAAACCCCAACAATGGGCGGGGAAACCCCAGCAATGGGCGGGGAAACCCCAACAATGGGCGGGGAAACCCCAACAATGGGCGGGGAAACCCCGCCCCTACGGAAGGGGAAAACCACTTTGGGACAAATTGTTGCATATTATAAATACCGAACAACCAAAATCATTAATCAAATTGATGAAACTCCCGGACAAAGGATATGGCAACGGAATTTTTATGATCGCATTATTCGCACAGAGAAAGCATTACATATAATGCGTCAATACATTGCCACCAATCCCCAGCGTTGGAACAAAGATTTGTATAACCCCCGTAGGGGCGGGGTTTCCCCGCCCTTTTAATGGTTGGTTTCCCCGCCCTTTTAATGGTTGGTTTCCCCGCCCTTTTAATGGTTGGTTTCCCCGCCCTTTTAATGGTTGGTTTCCCCGCCCTTTTAATGGTTGGTTTCCCCGCCCTTTTAATGGTTGGTTTCTCCGCCCTAAATCCCCAAACACCCCACCACATCAAAATTTGAAAACTAATGCAACACATAATTAACCCGTAGGGGCGGGGTTTCCCCGCCCTCTGTTGGGTTTCCCCGCCCTCTGTTGGGTTTCCCCGCCCTCTGTTGGGTTTCTCCGCCCTCTGTTGGGTTTCCCCGCCCTTTGTTGATTTTCCCCGCCCTAAATTCCAAAATATCCTCACCCCAAACATGGCAGTACCACTCGACTCATTATTATTAGACCTATTTCAAGAGTTACGAACAGCTGGAATGGCTCTAACCCTGGAACAGTATGAGTTATTGCGACAAGCAGTTACTCGGGGGTATGGTTTAGGTGGATGGGAAGATATCAAGCGGGTATGCCGATTATTGTGGGTTAAACCCAGTCCTAATTATGATGCCAGTGTTTTTGAGCGCATCTTTGACAACTATATCCAGCAGCATCACGCCAAGATGCCCACACCACCAACCCCAAAAGCCACAAAAACTAGCTCCACCGATTCTGTAAAACCACCGGCGAATTTACCCAAAATTCCACCCAGGAGGCGACAATCTCCATCAAATCAAACAATGGGTGAAGTGCAAGTTCCCGTGGCTATGCAAAATCTGTCAACCTCCACAGACTTTGAGGATGCTAGGAAGAATTTTCATTTTATCCCCACAGACTTCCCCATTAAATTGCAAGATGTGCAAGTAGCTTGGCGTTTGCTACGAAAACCAGTACGGATTTGTTGGGACTATGAATTGGATATTGAAGCAACCCTTTACCAAATTGAACGGGAAGGACTTTTTACTGATGTGGTAATGCGTCCAGTAAGAATCCGCCGAACTGAACTGTTGCTGTTAATTGATGATAGTCCGGCAATGGTGCCATTTTTCCCTGCTTTTAGACCCTTTATTCAAGCAATTACAGAATCTAGAATTACCCCTGCCCAAATCTATCGCTTTACCAACTATCCGGGGGAATATGTTTACCATTGGTATTGCCCTTCCCAAGCGGAACCACTCAGTAATCTGTTGCCAAAATTACATAGAAACCGGACAATCGCCCTAATTTTCAGCGATGGCGGAGCAGCAACCAACACTTACAGCCAAGAACGCATTGAGGGCATATCCAAGTTTTTGACAGCATTATCCCCCTGTATTCGCCAACTAATTTGGTTAAATCCTCTGCCACCCCAACGATGGGAACAAACCTCAGCTTGGACAATTGATGGGATATTACATGGCAAAATGTTAACGTATGAGCCTACTAGTTTACAAACCGCGACAAGAGAAAATCCCCAGGAAATTTTAATTCAAACATGGCAAGGACATCTCCATCAGCAAAGAATCCCAACAGAGAAGATTTAACGACTCGCCGCATTCGGGTTTTTGCCAGATGCTACGGAGAAAAGACCCTATTTTTAGCCTACCATGCTGCTTTTCCCCTAACACTCACTTCAAATTTACTCTACTGTTTGCGGGAGAATTTTATGCCGGATTGTCCCTGGTATGCAGTGGCGGATGTGCTGTTATCAGGTTTATGCCAACCCGTAGGCTATGACTTATATGAGATGGAAGGGAAAACTAGGGATAAGTTACTGCGTCATTTATGTGATGAATTTGGGGAACAGCGACTCAAGGATTTGGCTAATTTTATGTCCCAGTATATTACCAGTCGCTTACAGTTGCAGGGTAATCACCGGGCTTTAGTTTTCGGAGAGCGTCCACAGTGGACGGCTTTGGCATACTTGAGTCCAGATGCAGAAGAGGCAATTAATGCTATTAAGGAAGAATTGCAACGGTTAACAGCTTCTACGGATGGGAAAGAGCGGATTAGATGGGCAGCGTTAGTAGAGAGTTATGCCGATTTATTATCGGAGAAGGGTTTTCAGCCGTTGTTATTGAAATGGGCACAGCATACCCTGGATGGGGAACCGATTCAAGATGAGGAGATGAAACTAGCCGCAGCATTGGGGGTTTCTCTGGAGCCTTTTGAGTATGATGTGGCGGTTATTAGTCTAGATAATAGCCCAGACAGTGAGCCTGAAGAAGAATTACAATCTTTTGAGTTGCAGGTAGTAACGGTAAATGCTCGCGGGAAAGTAACTAATACTGAATCAAAACAGGCATTTTATTTTGTAGAGTCTCTTGGTGAGGTAGAAGGAAATTCTACAAGTAATGTTAGAGGGACAAGAAAGGTTGGAAAAGAATTACTTAGGGACGAACTAAACGTATTATTGAAACAACGTAAAGCAATGCTAGAACAATTACGTTTTGAAAGCCCTAGTGTAGATCGGTTTCAATTACAAAGTCAGCTAGAACAAATTGAAGAGGAAACTTCCCAGCTTGAGCAGGAGCTACATAATTTACAACCAGAACCAACAGCACTGGGAATAGAAATGGTAGCAATTCCTGGAGGAAACTTTGAAATGGGTTCTCCTGAAAATGAACCACAACGCTTTAACAGAGAGAGTCCACAACATACAGTAACCGTACAACCTTTTTTTATCAGCAAATATCCTATAACTCAAGCACAGTGGCGATTTGTGGCACAATTACGACAGGTAAACCAGGAAATAGAACCAGAACCATCTAATTTCAAAGGAGATGACCGTCCTGTAGAGCAAGTTTCTTGGTACGATGCCGTTGAGTTTTGTACTCGTCTTTCTCAATATACGGGCAGAACATACAGTTTACCAAGCGAAGCTGAATGGGAATATGCTTGTCGTGCTGGTACTACTACACCATTTCATTTTGGGGAAACTATTACTGGTGATTTAGCAAATTATTATGCCAAAGCCACCTATGCAGATGAACCAAAAGGAGAATATCGGAAACAAACTACGACTGTAGGGCAATTTACACCTAATGCCTTTGGTTTGTACGATATGCATGGCAATGTTTGGGAATGGTGTCTTGACCATTGGCATAGCAACTATGAAGATGCGCCTACGGATGGTAGTGCATGGATAGAAAATGAGATCAGTGATAATGATAATCGTTATCGAGTGCTGCGGGGTGGTTCGTGGTACTACTATCCTGTATTCTGCCGCTGTGCCCATCGCTACAGGTTCTACCCGGACTACGTTAGCCCTTTCATCGGGCTGCGGGTTGTCTGCGGCCTCTCGCCCAGGACTCTTGTGTAGCCCTTTGCACTCTAGGGCGTGTTTTCAAAGTCGCCGACACCCTAGAAGGGTGCGGCTACACGTACAAAGTCCCTTCGGGTTCGCCAGTTGCCTGCGGAGGGAAACCCTCCCGCAGCACTGGACTCACCGCCTACGCGGACTACGAAAAATTAGGGTTTTGAGCCTGCTCCCGGCAGGCTTTGATCGTGTAGCCCCAGGCTTTAGCCTGAGGGTTTTAGGGGTTTGAAAACACGCCCTAGCCTTTTAGCCCTCTACACTTGTTTCCCTTTACCTTTCCAAAAGTAGGGTCACGGACCGACCTAAAAATTTTTTTTCAAAAGACTATACACATATCTTGCACCTTCTCAATAAGGGTAAGGTGGGCATTGCCCACCCTACTCGATTACCAAAACCGTTGGCAAGAATTAGAAATAAGTGACAATCCCTTTGCAACGGTAGTAATGGCACATTTGAAAACTCAACAAACGAGTAAAAAGCTAGGAGAACGGAAAAGCTGGAAATTTAGTTTAATTCGTCGATTGTACGAACAAGGATGGCAAGAAACGGATATTCGTAACCTATATCGATTTATTGATTGGGTTATGATTTTACCAAAAGCCTTGGAAACGGAGTTTTGGCAAGAATTTAAGCAATTTGAGCAGGAGCAAAGTATGGGTTACGTAACAACAGGTGAGCGCATTGGCTACGAACGGGGAACACAAGAACTTGTTCTTCGGCTATTACAAAAACGAGTGGGAGAATTACCCCAATCTACTAGGGAAAGTATTCAATCTCTTTCTCTAAGTCAATTGGAGGAACTTGGTGAGGCTTTGTTAGATTTTACAGCACTAGATGATTTACTTACCTGGTTGGCGGAAAATTCTGTGGACTAGGAATTTTAGCAATGACACAAACTATCACTAAACATTATCGGCAGACAGGACAACATTTTATTGAAAAATTAGGCAATAAAGTTGTACTAGAGATGGTACTGATTAGGGGTGGCAGTTTTATGATGGGGGCACCAGAGAATGAGGAAGGCAGTAGCAAAGATGAATATCCCCAACATCAAGTAACAGTTCCACCATTCTTCATGGGTAAGTATCCCGTCACTCAGGCACAGTGGAAAGCCGTTGCTAGGCTACCAAAAATCAAACACCAACTCAAACGCGATCCATCTTATTTTAAAGGAGATAACCACCCTGTAGAGCAAGTATCTTGGTACGATGCGGTGGAATTTTGTGCCCGTCTTTCCCAGCATACTAAAAGACCCTACCGCCTACCAAGTGAAGCTGAATGGGAATATGCCTGTAGAGCAGGTACAACTACTCCATTTCACTTTGGGGAGACAATTACAACTGATTTAGCGAATTATTGTGGAATAGATGAAAAAATTGGAGATACTTTGTATAAAGGCTCCTATGGTAAAGGAACTACAGGAGAGTACCGCGAGGAAACAACACCTGTAGACTACTTTAAGGGAGCTAATGCCTTTGGTTTATACGATATGCATGGCAATGTTTGGGAATGGTGTCTTGACCATTGGCATAGCAACTATGAAGATGCGCCTACGGATGGTAGTGGATGGGTAGAATCTGAAGCTAACGATAGTTATTATAGATTACTACAAGGTGGTTCGTGGTGCAGTATTCCTAAATACTGTCGCTCTGCCTCCGGTGTTGGGTATAATCCAAACGTCAATGACAATCATTTCGGACTGCGGGTTGTATGTGGCAGTGTCCCCTCACCTAGGACTCTTATGTAGCCCTTTACACTCTAGCCCTTTAGCCCTTTGCACTTCTTTCTCTTTACTCTCTTAAAGCGTAGCGGAGCGGAGCGATCAAATTTTTTTTAATATTACGTTTTTCAAATATTTTTTAATTTTGATGGATACTTTACGCTATCAAACACGACTTCTGTGTAGATTTCAAGCTAATTGCGGTAAATCGTTATTAACCCTCTTATGTCACTCTGGGAAGACAAAAATAAATGTAGGTTGGGTGGAAAGGAGTGAAACCCAACAATACCAATTTCTTCGGGTGTTGGGTTTCGTTCCTCAACCCAACCTACGCTTTAGCTACTAGAACACCGATTCAGTAATGCTAGGTGATGGGATGATGTGTTTTGGCTCATATTCCCTCCTTCCCTCCTTCACTCCTTCCCTCCAGGGCGCAAGCCTTGCGCCCCTACTCCTTCCCTCCTTCCCTCCGGGCGGGGAAACCCCGCCCCTACTCCGAAGCCACTTCGTGTCTACGGGAAGCCGCTCTCCGAGCGTTTACACTCCTTCTCTCCTTCACTCCCCATACTCCCCTCTCCCTCTTAATTGATGATTGCTCGATTACTGAATTGATGCTCTAGGGAACTCTTAACAGGCTTCGGCCGTGAGCTCAGCCGAACGGGAACGGAGAACAGTAGATTGTCAAAGGGTTTGCTGGATTTAGAAATGTCCGCGCCCTAAATATGTAGTGCTATATCCACTCGTAGGGGCGGGGTTTCCCCGCCCCTACCAATCATATGATGTCCGGTTAATTACCCATAATATTTTGTTGCGGTTAAATTTGATGTAATGCATTAGCCACAAAGCTTTTGGGATTGCTTTCCTACGGTCGCAATGACGGTTATTTAAGTGGACATGATATCAATCATGTGTCGGATTGTTTTTTCAAATTGGTATAACCTCACGCACCAATCACCGATTGTGACAATTGCGTAAGTCCTGTCAAAATATCATCAAAAATTACAGATGCAAGAATTTTAAACCTAAAGTCCTAATTCCCTTGCACTTATCCCCCAATCTAAAATCCAACATCCAAAATGGTTTACAACAGTTTTCATGTATTTAGACCACACTCTGATATCTGTATTTCTTTCTTATCTTTGCGTCTACCCTTCACCGAAGCCCTTCGGGTTCGCAGTCGCTCATGGGGGAAACCCCCAAGACCGCGCTGTCTCACCGCTTCGCGTCTAATGCGCCTACCCTACGGGAAGCCGCACTCCGTGCGTCTAATGCGTGAGATATGAAAATGTGGTTCATTTACCCGAAAATCGCTGTAACTTGGCAAATTACCGTCGTCGTTGCTGGAGTTTTTGATAAACCGCCTTGACATCAACATGATGGTGAGCTAAAGCCACTAAGGTGTGATACAACAAATCAGCTACTTCCCCGGCGATTTCTTCTGGCTCATCATCCTTAAATGCCATTACTACCTCAGCGGATTCTTCACCAATCTTCTTCAAAATTTTGTTGTCACCACCTGCAAGTAGCTTACAAGTATAGGAACTTTCATTGGGATTATCCCGGCGATCGCATATAATCTGAAATAGTTGGGATAAAGTATCCCCTGGTGGAGGAGCAATTTGACTATCTACCTGATGAAAACAGCTGCGTTCCCCGGTATGACAGGCAATATCTCCTACCTGTTCTACTCCCACCAATAAAGCATCACTATCGCAGTCATAGCGCATACTTCGTACCTTTTGAATATGTCCGGAAGTAGCTCCTTTATGCCATAATTCTTGACGAGAACGGCTCCAAAACCAAGTTTCTCCTGTGGATAATGTTTTCTGCAAAGACTCTTGATTCATCCATGCCATCATCAACACAGTGCCATCTAGATAATCTTGGATGATGGCTGGTACCAGTCCCCGTTCATCGTAGCGAATTTTGTCAACAGGGATAGCTTGCTCAAAGGAGGAATTAACAACAGAAGACATACCAACTACTTCAAAAAAAGCGAAAATGTTTTATTGTTTCACCATACCATTCAGGATATGACAGTTGGCAGATTTTGAACTAGGGCTTGCTGAAAAGTCTTTGGGTGAGGGTAGGAAACTCTTAATGGGGAATAGGGAACAGTTTCATCCCCATTTTTCTATTCTATTGATTGTAGAGATGTTGCAGTGCAACGTCTCTACGAAATCTATTTGGCACAACTCCTAACTCCTAACTCCTACACAAAATTTTTTATCGGAATTTGAATGATGAACTCTGTACCTTGCCCTGGTTTAGATAAACATTGAATTGTACCTTTGTGTTTTTCGACCACAATTTTATAGGAAATAGAGAGTCCTAATCCCGTACCTTGACCGACTTCTTTTGTCGTAAAGAAAGGATCAAAAATTCTTTGACAAATTTCCTCAGACATACCCAAACCACCATCACTAATTCTGATGATAATTTCTTGATCTGTAGCTTGGGTTTTAATCCAGATATTGAGAGGGATTAGAGGGCATGCTGTGGATGAATTTAAATACTTTATTTTAATATCTTGAAACTTCTGTTCTAATGCATCAATTCCATTCACCAAGATATTCATAAATACTTGATTTAATAGTGCTGGATAGCATTCTAATAGTGGCAGATTACCATAATTTTTCGTCACTATAATATTTGGGCGATCGCCAGTAGCCTCTAATCTGTGATTCAAAATCAATAAAGTACTATCTAAACCTTCATGAATATCTACTTTTTTAAATTCTGACTCATTTTTTCGAGAAAAGTTACCTAGAGATTGAACAATACTAGCAATACGCTCTGAACCAGTTTTTATAGATTCTATGATATTTGGTAAATCTGCAATAATGAAATCTAAATCAATTTCTTGAATATGTTGTTTAACTGCAGAGACGGGTTCAGTATAATTCTGGCGATAAAGCTGGATTAATTCCAACAATTCTTCTGTATATCCTTTGATACATTGAATATTGCCAAAAATAAAATTGACTGGATTATTAATTTCATGGGCAATACCAGCCATTAGTTCTCCCAAACTTGCCATTTTTTCTCCTTGAACTAACTGGGCTTGGGCTTGCTTTAATTCTTGGAGTGCTTGGACAAGTTCTGTGGCTTGGATTTGAGTTTGTGTTAATAATTCTGCTTGTTGAATTGCTATACCTAATTGCACCGCAATTTGAGCCAATAAATTGACTTCTTCTTCCTCCCAATAGCGTGGGTGCGAATACTGATAAGCAATTAGTAATCCCCATAAATTATCACCTTGGGAAATGGGAACAAAAATTTCATTCCGTGGCAATTGTTCGTCATCATTATTTCCAAAATCCTCTAAACTGGTGTGAGGAGCAAAGGTAGATTTTTGCCAACCATCTTTGAAAGAATCAGCGACAAATTTACCCCTCCAATCGGCATTAAAACGGTAAATTGATACTCGCTCTACTGCCAATAATTCCCGCACTGCTTGGGTAGTAGTTTTAAAAATAGTTTCGATATCAAGGGATTTACGGATTTTATCAATGGTTGCAGCTAACAATTTTTGCCTTTCCATAGCTTTGTCCCGTGCGGTGACTTCTGCTAATTGGATGGCTTGGGTTTGCACCTGTTTTACATATGCATCCTGTTTCAATGCTATTCCTAATTGTTGGGCAATTAGACTGACAAATTCAATTTCAGATTCCTGCCAATTGCGAGCATTACCACATTGATGAATGCACAGTAATCCCCAAAGTTCACCTTCTTGAAGCAGAGGTGCAACCACATTGGCACGGACTTGGAATTGTTCTAAAATACTGATGTAGCAATCCTTAGACTCTTGCTGATAAATATCAGTGATCGCATTTACTCGACCTTGAGCGTACAGTGGTGCAAAATCTTCACTAAAACAATGATCATACACCTTTTTAGCGATCGCAGAACTCCAACCTTCAGCAACATCTTCGTAAAGAAACTCCCCTTCCCAATCATTCTCAGGATCGAAACGGAAAATTCCCACTCTGTCTGCTTGCAGCAATTGACGTACTTCCACAACGGTGGTTTGGCAAATAACATCTAAATCCAGAGACTCTCGAATACGGGTAATTACCCCAGTTAATGCTTTTTGCCTTTCTGTTTGGTTTTGAGCTTGTTTGAGTACCTCACTATGTCTGATTGCAAGCATTAAATGGTCTGCAATAATCTGGAGAAATTCAATTTCAGAATCTTGCCAATCACGAATTTCCTGGCATTGATGAATACATAACAAACCCCACAGTTTTTCGTCTTTTAACAATGGAACTACTAAATTTGCCCGAATTTGCAATTGACCCAAAATTTCTACATGATAATCGTTCAATCCAGCATTATATATATCTGTAACTGCTTGTATTCTACCTTGTTGATACTGGGCAACAAACTGTTCTTTAAAAGAGGAATCGTAAGCCTTGTATGAAACAACTGAATCCCAACCTGATGCAATATCCTCATAAGTAAACTCCCCTTCCCAGTCTTTTCCTGGGTAAAACTGAAAAACTGCTGCCCTATCAGCATTCAGTTGTTCTCTGACTTGGGTAACAGTAGTTTGAAAAATAGTATCTAAATCTAGGGATTCCCTAATATTTTTGATTACACTCGCCAGTGTTTTTTGTTGTTGCAGTTGCTCTGGAAGGCGAATCAATTCGTTTATTTGATTGTCTGTTGAAGTCAATGGGGATTGCATCGATGATAAAATTTATAATTTGTTACGTGTATCTACTCAAATAAAATTTCTCCCACTTGTCGGCATCCTACTAATATAAAGAGGATTATTCCAATCAGTAGGGGAAAGTCTTACCTAATATAGTTCCCCATTTATTTACAGAATTTCACAACTTTCCAACTCTTCTTGAGAAATTGTTAAGATATAATTATACCGTATAAATACTTAAAAGTATTATTTTTTTGCTACATTCAAAATATATTTATTTTCAGCTGACGGAAAAATTACGGGAGTTGGGTGTTTTGGCAATTGGGATTTCCTAGTTGTGATTAATACTATTTAGAATAAAGCTGCGTTGACACTCCCCCGAATTAATTCGGGGGATTCTAAGCAGATACTACGCAACGAGCTAAAGCTCCATTGCTCCGTTTCTTCTTAGCTGTCACCCAAATATAAATTCGGGTGGGGTAACTGCCACCAAGGAATATCGGGATGCTCATGATGTTCTCGGTGGTAGCCGAAATGGTAACAACTTAAAAACGACCACAAAATTGGCAATTTAGTGCTGCTTGCTCGATGAAAATTATCGTATCCTCCTAGCGGTTGGCGATGAGGTAGGAAAGTGCCAAAATAAAATAGCTGCAAGGAACTCAAGCCCAAAGGTAATGCCCAAAATAAGCTGAGGTTGACGGGAGCAAGATGGAATGTATAACCAAGCAGAATCACAATGCCGAGGGAACATCCAAACTGCCCCCAATTCCAATATCCTTTGAGAAAATGCATATACCAAGCGAACCAACGGGCATCCTCCCCATTGTGGAAGTCAGGATCTTCAGTACTAGCTGGATAGTGGTGGTGTAACCAATGCTTACGTAAGAGCTTTTCGTAGGGGAACAGTCCATATAAAGAAATTGCCAGCACACCGAAACCACGATTGAGTGTTGGATTTTGCGGACAAACTAGTCCGTGCATTGCTTCGTGTGCGGTAATAAATAAACCTGTATCGAGAAAGGTTTGCCAAAGGATTCCCAGAACCAACCCTAGGGGATGAATTGTTGTAGCATCATAACTAAGCAAGAAAGACAGGCTAATACACCACAATCCTAAGATTGTAGTTGCCACCATTAGACCTGTCGAGCGAGCAATGTAATGGTAAAGCATCATTACATTCTTGCCAGGGCAGCCACTTTAGCTTTTTTATCGGGGGTTAAACCTGCCAATTCATCGGTAGATAACCATCCTTCCTTGATTAACTTGGCAAGAACGAAAACTGGCGTAGAGTCTCTGTAATCGTACTTCCCATCTATATCGTATCTTCTGGCATTTAAATAGTCGTTTAAAGCCCAAATATCATTTATTTCGCTTATTTGGCTGGCTTTTTGGCTAATCTCAGCTATCAGGGCTTCAGTTTCTCTGGTATAAGCTTTATTTAATGCTTCACGAGCTATTTGTTTTTCAGTTTCTGACCATTGCGGAGCTTTCTGTTGCATATCGAGCATGGAAGTGAATAAAAAACGCCCTTGAGAATAGAGCGCGTGTATTTTAATTAGGGCTAGTTGCTGTGTCGTAAAATCTACGCAGGTATAAATACGTAGTTTGACATGATTTATTCAATCATCTTTACTTAAACCCCGTCCTTAAGGACGAGGTCTTACTAAGTAAGGTTTGCCTCGACAATGATTTAAGAGCTTGCTCTTGAAGACGACACTACAGCTATAAACCTGTTTACTGATTACTTAATCGTCTTCGACAGTGCATGATGCTGGCGTTCACATCAAGGTGTCATAACTCAAAAATCGTAGATATCGAAGGTCTTAGTCTGCACGCTCCGACTTTGTACAGATTTAACTAGGCTTGCCTAGTTCTGCAGAGGTTTTTCGGAGCGGCTTGCTTGAACTAACGAGCTAGGTTTAATAGCTCTTTAGGAGATGCAAGCAAATCTATAGCCACAAAGAAAATTTTACCTTGAGGATCGAGTAAGAATCGCCAAGCAATATTCATGCCGACGTTACCCCCAAACCAAGGTGTTTGGCACTTACCCGTGACTTTAATTTGGGTAAAGCCATCATCTGTTGGTTCAGCTACTCCCCGTTCGGGAATCAATTTCAGATTCTGGCATTCTTCGCGGAAAAACTTTAAGACTTCGTCTTTACCAACAATGGGGCGACGAAATGGAGGCTGTAAAGCTCCATCGGCAGTGAATAACTCGATTAATGCCTCAAAATCATTGGCATTCAAATTATTCATGTAACTCAGAATCGTTGGGTTGTCGATGCCTTCGATCTTGACTTGAGTTCGTAGTGAGATGTCTTTGGGTGGAACAACTGGTTCGCTAATTTTTTTAAAGTCGCTGATTTTACTGGGGTCATAACCCATATCCACAACTGCATTGCGGAGTACGGTAATTTGCTGACCGGATTCTAAGCTACTAATGGTGGCAAGAACCGCATTGGCATTGGCTGAAAGCTTGTAACCTTCAGGAATCGGTGCAATTTTCCCCTGCTCCATCAATCTGCCCAATTCATACCAAAAGCCAAGCTTGACGTTGGCTGTCCAGGTGGCGTAAGTACGACCAATTGGTGTATCAGTACGGTTGGCTAAATCACACATGACCTGACTCTGCTTTAGGGGAGTCATGTCTACCATTTGTTTGATGGTTTGTTCAGCAAATTGCATACTAGCTGCTCCGGGAGCAGCAACCGTAATAGTTTTGCCCATTTCTAAGTAGGCAAACCAGATTAATGCTAGCTGATCTTCGGCACTGAGTTGGCTAAACCTAGCGATGGTTGCAGGTACGGCATCAGCAGCTAAAGTATTGGGGAAAATATTCCTGGCTGAATCAATAGTAAATGGCATATTTTTTGAGTTGATTTTTACGCAGAAGAGACAAGTTTCGCGTCACGTATGCTTTTGGAACTAAACCAGCTTCCAATGTGACCGTGTGTTTAATTGAAGTTGGTTCTGACTCTACTTGGTATTTTTATGTAACCAGGTTCTGGACTCAAATATTTTACCATCATATGCTGTTGCTAATTTTCTGGAGATATCAAATGAGTGTGAGCGATCCCCGACTTGTTTAAGAAGTCGGGGATCTGTTATCCTCAATACCCCGCCACATTAATTTTGCCGGGTCAATGAACATCTCAATTTATTGTATCTTAGGAAAAACTCGTAATTCCCCACCAGCGATCGCTAAATTAACTTTTGTACCCACGGGTAACACTGTATCCAACATTGTCCGAGCATGAAGTTCTTTCCCGGAGGGGGTTTGTAAACAATATTGGTATTCTCGCCCTAGGAATCTACGGGTAATAATTAATACGTTCGCATCATTGGCAGGCTGTAAAATCACATCTTCTTGACGAATCATCAATTCACCACTGTCATAGTGATCAGAATTCACAGGGGTAGTCTTTTGTGTGAATTCAAAACAACCAACTTCTGTTGACCATACATTACCTTGACGGTGGGCAGGTAAGAAATTAGCTTGGGTAACAAATTCTGCCACGAAACGGGATGCGGGATGGGTATAAATTTCTTCTGGGGTATCCAATTGTTCTAAATGCCCTTGGCGCATTACTCCCACAATATCAGACATGACTAAAGCCTCTTCTTGATCGTGGGTAACAAAAATTGCCGAAGTCCCCGCAGCTTTGAGAATATCTCGGATTTCTTCCCGCAGTTGTAACCGCACTTGAATATCCAGGTTACTCAAAGGCTCATCCAACAGCATTAGCTTGGGTTGGGGAGCTAGAGCGCGGGCTAGGGCAACCCGTTGTTGTTGACCCCCTGAAAGTTCGTAGGGGTAGCGTTGTTCTAAACCTTGCAACTGCACTAAAGCCAGAACTTCAGACACCCGTTTTTCTACTATATCTTTCGGTTGTTTTTTTAACCCAAATGCGACGTTGGCTGCCACTGTCAAATGGGGGAACAAGGCATAATCCTGGAAGACAATACCAATATCGCGCTGTTCTGGGGGAATGGAAAGGGAGGTTGAATAAACTAATTGCCCTGCAATTTCTATGGTTCCTGTTTGTGGTTGTTCAAAACCAGCAATCATTCTCAATAGGGTGGTTTTACCGCAACCAGATGGTCCGAGCAATCCCAGAATATCCCCGGTGTGTAATTGCAAGCAGACGTTATTAACTGCGGGTAAGGAATCATCCGCAAACTGCTTGGTGATGTTTTGTAAGTTTAAAATGACTGATTTCATAGTTAAATTATGTATAAAAAATCTAGTTATTTATGTTTTATTTTGAACTTTTTCTTGGGAAAGAATGAGCAATGTTGAACCCATCGAAACCAAGAGCATTGTCAGGGAACCTGCTGCTGCGTCGGCAAAGTCTACATTTTCTGTGGCTTGCCAAATTTCCACTGCTAAAGTGCTAAAACCAATGGGAGATAACAGCATGGTGGCGGGTAGTTCTTTAATACTGGTAAGAAATACAAGTACCGCTCCACTTAAAATCCCCGGTCTGACTAAGGGTAGGGTAACTTCTTTGAGGGTTTGCCAGGGGGATCTGCCTAAACTACGGGCTGATTCTTCTAGTTGGGGGTTGACTTGTAAAAGGGAACTACGGATATTACCGAGAGCTTGGGGCAAAAATAAAACCAAGTATGCAAAAATGAGCATGGGCAAGGTTTGATACAGTATTGGTAAGTAATTCGCACCAAAAAAGACCAAGGATAGGGCAACTACAATTCCCGGTACTCCAAAACCGATGTAGGAACAACGCTCAATCATGGCAGTGATTTTACTGGGGAACCGGACTCCCAGGATGGCAATTGGCAAGGCAAATACCGTGGCAACTATGGCTGCTAATGTTGCTACTCCCACGGAGTTGAGGATAATTGGCAATAAATTGGGGAAAGAATAGCCGGTACTTAAGCCCCTTATCAACCAAAATAGAGTGATACCAACGGGTAGAAAAACGCTGAAACTGGCAATGAGCAAACAAAAACCAACAGCCAACCACTTCCACCTGCCCAATTTCACCACTGGTATAGGGCGCAGAGATGCGGAACCCCGACTATAATATGCAGCCTTGGAGCGCACGCGGTACTCTAGCCATAAAATTACTAATACTAGGGTAACTAGCATTAAAGATAGTGCCGCAGCTGAATTACGATTAAAACTAGCTTTGTATTGAATAAAAATTGCCCTAGTAAAAGCATCAAACCTCATTAGGGAGGGTGTACCAAAATCCCGGAGGGAGTATAAAGCCACCAATAAACCCCCGGCGATCGCTGAGGGCTTTAACTGGGGTAAAATTACCTTAAAAAAGGTTGCTCGTCTGCTGTAACCCAAACTCCTAGCAGCTTCTTCTAAGGAGGGATCAATACCTTGTAACCCAGAACGGATACTCAGCAACATATAGGGATAGGTAAACAAGGTAATTGCTAACACAGCTCCCGGTAAACCATAGATAGATGGTAACTCCTCCACTCCCAAGGGTGCTAGTAATATCTGCAAAAAACTACCCCTCGGTGCTAAAGTGGCAATTAAGGTAAAGCTACCCACATAACTGGGGACTGCCAAGGGTAATGTGGTGACTATTAACCAAAACCGCCGTGCGGGTAAATCTGTGCGTACAGTTAAAAATGCTAAGGGAACGGCAATCAGGGTAGAGAACACAGTTACTAGTACCGCCATCACCGCACTATTGGCCAAAATTGAGAGATTGCGGGAACTAGAAATTAATCCCCACAAATCCTCATGGCCCATACCTGCGGTACGGATAACTAAATATACCAATGGCAGGGCAATGGCAATGGCTACTATTGCCCCTGCTAGGGAGAGAAACAATGGAGGACGAACCGCTTTCAATTCCTACAATGCTCCTGCTTGTTGTAGTAATTCCAGGGTTTTTCCCAAATCAGATAAATTACTGAGGTTAATTTTAGGTGGGTTAAGTTCTTTCAAAGATATTTGCTTGGCAGACGCGCTGATTCCTGATACCAAGGGATACTCGTAAGTTTTTTGGGCAAAGTAATTTTGGGATACTGGTTTGAGCAGATAACTAATCAATGCTTCCACATCTTTTCTTTGATCGGTAGTTTTCATCATTGCCACCCCTGCCACATTTATCATAGCACCTGCATCTTTACGGGTATAGTGGTGTGCTACGGGAAAATTGGGATTATCTTTTTTGAAGCGTTCTGAATAATAGTGATTTACGAGTCCCAAATGAATCTCTCCCCTTCCCAAAGCCTCCACAATGGGCGTATTCTTGGGATAAACCTTGACTCCATTGGCTTTCATCGCCCGCAGCCATTGTAAGGTTTTTTGCTCCCCTTCCAACACCCGCATTGCTGTAACAAAGGATTGAAATGAGCCATTGGTAGGTGCCCAACCTACTTTACCTCGCCATTGGGGTTTAGTTAAGTCCCAAATTGATGATGGTAACTGGTTTTTCTTGACTAATTTGGTATTGTAATCAATCGTCCGCGCCCTTCCGGAAATACCTAACCAATGACCCTGTGGAGAACGGAAACGGGCATCAACCTGATTTAACAATTGTGATGGAATTTTGAGAGTGAGTTGCTTTTGCTGCACTGCTCCCAAAGCTCCTGCATCTTGGGCAAAAAACAGATCTGCCGGACTTCTTCTACCTTCCTCCAAAAGAGCGATCGCTAGTTCAGATGTACCACCATAACGCACCTGGATGTTTAGCCCTAAATCCTTCTTCGCTTTTTCAATCAAGGGTCCAATCAGCTTTTTATTCCTACCTGAATAGATAGTCAAGGTTTTAGCTTGGGCACTACTCGCCAAACCCATGCCCACACTAATAATAAAAGCCAACGCTCCTGCTGATATTTTCATCAACGACGCGGTTCTCACCTTTTGAAACTCCACCATGATTAAAAGGAACTTTTCGCAATAATTACCTATTCTCAACTAATAGCACCAATTACTAGAATTAATCAATAATATTTCTCAAAAAAAATAGAATGTAAATTTTTCACACGATATGTTAATTTTCACCCCATAATTACTCCCTTCCCCGCAGAAGATTACCCATAACGTAGGTTGGGTAGAACGTAGTGAAACCCAACTGGGTGTACGGAAAATGTGGCGTTGCACAATCAAGGGATGATTTTAATATATGCGAAAAAATTTTTCCTTATTTATCAATAGTTTCAGCCTATACAAATTTGATTATCATCCCGCAATGTTGCCTGTTGCCTGTTCCCTCTCCCAAGGGAGTTGACAATTTAGGTTACAAGATAATACAATGTATATTACAAGATTAGTGAACACAGTATTGCCATGCGACTAAAAAGATGGGAGTCTCCCCGCAAACAAGGGAGAAATAACAAGGGTAAGGGTGGTTCTGCCAGGAAGCGACAACTGAAAAAGCAGCAACAAATGCTCAGACAAAAGCTCAAAGGTAAGGACAAGCTAGACAACCAATCTCAGAACAATCAAAAAAGAAGGCAGGGGGAAGAGAAATTAATCTTCCCCTTATTTTTTTGCTTATACAGCATTATGTTTTCCCTTTTTACCATTTGGGCAAAACATGATGTCCTAGGTTCTGATATTTCATCTTTTTTCAGCTTCTTGGGCTTCTTGCTCCATTATCTGAATGTAATATTTGTGTGAGCGTAGTATTGCCTTTGGCAAATCGACACCACCGATAACTAGACCATAAACAAAATTGATTAAAGGTTGAAGAAATCTGAGCATATTCCCATCAAAAAATTTCGTTTTGTAAATATAAATGGTCGTAGATAAAAGAGTAGATAAGGGGTGAAAATACCCTAATATAAACTTTTGGTAAATTGTAACAAATTATAAAAAAAAGTTGAAAATTGTCAAAGTGAGGTCTTGTAATTATTGACTTGCTATAATATGAACTGTCACAGTTGTGGTTATGTAGACATTAAAGATTCTAGCAAAAATCTGTTTCAGATAATTACTTTTTCAAGTGTTTGTTTTGATAAAGATTCAGAGAAGTTTGCCTTAATACAGCAAATTTATCTGAGGCGTTATCTTTTTTACTTGGAGAATCATCCCTTATTACAGGCAATATCTAACTACCTGATTCAATTGATTTTCAATTTGAAAATATTCTGAACTACGATATATGATAAATTTGCTTATTTCGACCAGTATTATCATCTTCATGATTGCTTCTGCATCTGTTCCTTTTGTTACAACTGGGAAGGATGTACCTTCTTCATCTGTGACACAATGCACTTATCAAGTAGTTAATCGTTATCCCCATGATTCAAAGGCATTTACTCAGGGGTTAGTGTATTTTAATCAAACATTGTATGAAGGTACAGGTCTTTATGGAAGTTCATCGATACGCGAAGTTGCGTTGGAAACAGGTAAGGTTCTTCGGATTTCTAAGCTAGAGTCTCAGTATTTCGGCGAAGGAATAACAATTTGGAAAGATAAATTAATTCAGCTAACTTGGAAATCTAATCAAGGGTTTGTTTATGATTTAAAGTCTTTTAGGCGGATAAAAAGTTTTAAGTATCCTACTCAAGGCTGGGGTTTAACCAATGATGATAATCACTTAATTATGAGTGATGGCTCTAACGCTTTGTACTTTTTAGATCCTAATACATTTAAAGTCCTTAAGACTGTATATGTACAAGAAGGTAGTCAACCTATTGAGCAATTAAACGAACTTGAGTATATAAATGGTGAGATTTATGCAAATATCTGGCGTCAAGAACGTATTGCCAGGATATCTCCAAAAACAGGTCAAATTCTTGGTTGGATTGATCTTACAGGGATAAACAAATCTGAACAAAATCTCAATGAGGAAGCTGTTCTAAACGGAATTGCCTATGACTCTAAAAGGAATAGAATATTTGTTACAGGTAAATTATGGTCTTATTTATTTGAAATTAAAGTAGGTAGGCACAATTAAATGTAAGATCGAACCTCACCCCCATCCCCTCTCTTTATTGGTCTACCACATTAGTTATGAGGGGTAGAGTCAGAAACCGCAGAGGCGCAGAGAGCGCAGAGTCAGAGGAGGAGAGGAGAAGTCTAGAAGTTGGTTTGCCCATCAAAATTAATGTGGTGGAGTATTAAGGAGAGGGGTGCCGTCAGGCAGGGTGAGGTTTTATATTTAATTTGACCCAGTTACTAATTACTAATTACTAATTACTTCAACTGAACTTCCTCTTCAAATTCTAGTCCAGCCATAAAATTTCTATCCTCACTAATATGAGGAAATTTCAACTGATAAACGGGAATTCCTTTTTCAATTTGACGTTGGCGAATAATATTAAAACTTCCGGTTTTCATAATTCTTAGTGAAGGAGGAGGAACGGAAATTTTTCTTTGAATATCATAGTTGGTATGAATTTTCTTGAGTATGGAGTCAAAACTTTCAATGAAAGCATATGCATCTTCATCTTTAAGGTGATAATCACCAGCAAGTTCTATATTGACTAAATACCGAGCCGGGAATTCATTATCTGATAGAGTAATGCAAAAATCTTCTAACAGTACAGCAAACTTTTGTTGCAGAATTTGCATAACTTTAGTGGCATGATATTCAGTGGTTTTTTCCGTTGTCGAAGAAAGCAAACCCCCTCGACGATGACGAAAGACTAACAAAGGTGCTTGTTCATAAAATCCTACAACCTCAAAAATATCACCAATATCGTAGCGATAGAAGCCACTATGGTTCGTAACCAGTATGCGGTAATATTCTCCTGGTTTAACTTCTTGAGCAAGTACGGTTTTTGGATGTTCTTCTTCCCATTGTTCCGAGGGAATAAACTCAAAAAAACCAGTGTCAATCGCTAAAATACTGCCGTCAGTATTCAAATCAGGATAAATGCTAAAAGTTCCTTCTGCTGTCGAAAATATCACCCCAAAACCGGGAGTATCACCAAAATATTCCGGGAAGCGTTCTAAGTAAAAATCAGAGGTTCCTCCCCGTGAAGTAGCGTAAAAAGCCAAATTTGGCCAAGCTAAGATAGGAGTTAGCTTACCAACTGAATTGAGAATTTCCCGCAATTGATGAGCACGCCAAGGAGCAGGAGATAGTTGTGCTTCTAAACTGGTTCTAATTTCCGGTTCTAGCTGCAACCAAGGAGCTATTGTGCCTGTTTCTAGGTCATTAATCAAATCTTCTGCATATTGTTCTAGAAGGTTGCAAATCTGCAAAATAACCATGGGAAAATTGCTGCCAAAACCCATAGGAGGGTGAAGTAAGGCAAAGAGCAGACAAACATAAGAACGAGATAGAGTATCCTTAGACTTGAGGGTAGAGAAGGGATGGGCAAATAGTTGTTTGTAAAGGAAAGAACCCATACGCAGCACTCCTGTACCAGCAGAACCATATTCAATACCACCACTAGTTAATTCTGGTGTTGCAGCGGCGTAAGTAGTTATCAGCTTGCCAAATTTTTTGCCTTGCCCTCGCAATCCTTGACTTAAAAAACCAATGCTAATCAGATTTGCCCAGCCCATTATATTCTGGAAACGTTGAGTTACCGGAATGAGTTTCTGTTTGCCTGTTGAGCCACTAGTTCTGTTTAAATAGACAACTTTATCAGAGGTTAAAATATTTTTTTCTCCGGCAGCAACGCGCTGAACATAAGGTTCATAAGCACTGTAAGGAAGCACGGGAACTTGTTTTTGGAATTGCTCAATATTTTTGATATCCTTTAGCCCATATTTGCGACCTAATTCTGTATTTTGATAGGTTCGCAATAATTTGAATAAAAATTTTTCTTGTACTGCAAATGTGTGGCGTGTCTTTTTGACGAAATTGGTCTGAGCTTGTTCGGCTGTAATAGCTAAAATAGGTAGTAAATCAATCATACATATCCCTGAAATCTTGCTTGGAAAAAAACAGTGAAAGAAGAAGGAAGAGGGAAGAAGGAAGAAGGTTTTATCTCAAGCCCCTCGATAAATTCTAAATTTCCCTTGACCGAACAAGGCAAAAGTAAAAAGTAAAAAGGCAAAAGTAAAGAAAAAGAAAAATGGTCACCAAGCCCCTAAATTTATTTATGGAACGAAGTAAAAACATTTGTTTCGATACAGGTAGTGCAAGAAACAATACG